>JAGLKG010000050.1 GCA_023141835.1 Maribacter sp.
GTTCCCAATGCAGTGCAGTCTGAAGTATCACTAGAAAGTTTGGTGGACCTTACCATGAAGAATGACGACTATTTGCATGCCCTAATGGCCAATCGCATTCTGGGCGGTGGTGCACAAGCCCGTCTGTTCTTAAATCTTAGAGAAGACAAGGCCTATACATACGGCTCATATTCCAGCATAGGCAATGATAAATATGCACCAGCTACATTTAGGGCCACGGCACAGGTACGCAATATGGTTACGGATAGCACGGTGGTCGAAATTCTAAAAGAACTTGACAAAATAATCAAAGAACCCGTCACAGATGATGAACTTAAAGATGCAAAGGCCAAATACGTAGGTAATTTTGTCCTTGCACTTGAAAGACCCGAAACTATCGCCAGATACGCCTTGAACATAGAAACAGAGGATTTACCAAAGGATTATTACAAGACCTATTTGGAACGTATAAATGCCATTACCAAGGAAGATGTCCAAAAAGCTGCGCAAAAATACATGACCATTGATAAGGCCCGGGTCGTTGTCACTGGAAAAGGGAGCGAAGTCATAGAAAACCTTGAAAAAATTACGTTCAATGACAAAAGGGTTCCAGTCAAATACTACGACAAATATGCGAAAGGAAGTAAGAAACCCGATTATGAGGCATCGGTTCCTGACGGTCTAACAGCCCAAAATGTTTTGGAAAAATATATTGAGGCTGTTGGCGGCAAGGACAAATTAATGGGGGTAGAATCTTATTCCATGATAGCGGAAGCCGAAATGCAAGGCATGAAATTGAACATGGAAGTCAAGAAAACTTCCAAAGACCAATTCATGCAAGATGTAAAAGTAATGGGCAATTCAATGAGCAAGCAAGTCGTTGATGGCAATAAAGGTTATATGGTAATGCAAGGTCAACGAAAGGATTTGGGAGAAGAAGAACTCAAGAAAGCAAAAGAAGAATCGGCTCCCTTCCCAGAGTTAAATTTACTCAATACCGATGTGGTACTTGAGGGCATTGAAGTAATCGATGGTAAGAAGGCTTACGAGGTTAAAATATCCAATGAAAAAACTTCTTTTTATGATATTGAAACAGGGCTGAAAGTTCAAGATATTGTAAGTATCGAGGCTCAAGGCCAGCAAATGAACACCACCCTCCTCTATAGTGATTACCAAGAAGTTTCGGGTATTAAGTTCCCTTTTCTACTCAAGCGGACCATGGGGCCACAAACGTTTGAGTTTATTGTAAAGGAAATTAGGGTTAATGAAGGGGTTTCTGATGTGGATTTCGAATAATTGGCTTTAAAACACTTAAACTAAAAGAGACCTTTATTAAATTTATAAAGGTCTCTTTTTTTTATTCACCAAATAAACCCCAAATAGTATAATAACACCACCTAGCAGCTGATACAGGTTTATGACCTCACCATCCCAGATTCCCCACAAGACAGCTACAATAGGTATCGTATAAGTTACTGAAGCGGCAAAAACAGGGCTTGACAAATGAATCAATTTATTAAAGTAGATATTGGCAACTGCGGTCCCCAATAATGCTAGCGCCAATAGATACCATATTGCTTCATGCATTTGTATATTATCCTTTACTTCAGTAAGAAATCCTGAATAAAGCATCACTACTATTGCAGGTACAAAGGCAACTGCAAAACTTCCGGTTGTTACCGTCAATGGGCTTAAATGGGACAAGTGTTTTTTAATGATATTAATGTTCAATGCATATCCTAAAGCGGATGTCAAAATAAAAATGGAATACCAATAATTTTGATCTAGGTCCAATTCCATGCCAGCCAAGATTAAGGTAAACGTTCCAAACAATCCAATTAAAACACCTGCAATTTGTTTTTTGGTAACAATGGCTCCGAACAATAACACCCCAACAATGGTCGTGAGCAGCGGAACGACCGAATTGAATATTGAGGTAACCCCACTATCTAGTTGGGTTTGGGCAATAGCGAACAAAAATGGTGGAAAAAAAGAGCTAAGCAAACCAGCCATAAAAATCCATTTCCAATCTCGAAGTTTGGCATGTTTAAGACTCCGATGGCCAAAAACAAATAGAGATAATGCTGCAATTACAATACGTAAACTTCCCAATTGCACAGGTGTAAATCCAAGTAAGGATTTTTTTATCAAAATAAATGAAGAACCCCAGACCAAGGAAAGTATTGTCAGGTATATCCATTTTTTGCTGTACTCGTTCACTTTGATTATTTTTTGGTAAAAGTCATGTTTTTTGACAAAACAATTGCGTTGTTATTTTGTAATTTTACCCTAGTCGTTAATTACAAGTCTATGAAAACCGGAAAACAAATTTTTTTTTTAATTGCCTCCTTTTTTTTGATTTTATCCTGTAAGGATAGTCAAATGAAGGAAGTTATGGCCATACATGATGAAGTCATGCCCAAAATGAGCATTTTAGGCAAAATGGTCGGGGAAATAACAGCTAAGGAAGATAGTACAGCATTGGGGCTGCAATACAAGAATGCAAGGATAGACCTCCAGGAGGCCCACAAGTCGATGATGGATTGGATGCAAGGATTCGGCAACCGATTTGATTCTGATGAGATTTTGAACGGAAAGAAATTATCAACCCAAAAACAAAATTGGTTAGACGAGGAAGAAGAAAAGGTAAAAGCGCTACGAGATCAAATAAACTCTAGTATTGAAGAAGCTAAAAAACTATTGGATAAAAACTAATTTATAACGATTTGGTATTCCTATCATCATAATCACTCACCTCGGTTGTTAGTCAAAACACCTTTTGGAAAGATTCTTTAGTACTATAATAATTTCAAAATAGGTGCTATTCTAAATGCGATGCCCATGCAATTACCAAAAAATTGTATTTTGTGTTCTTAAATAGAGGTTTTTGTACTAACAATTTCCCTGCAACTCTTCCTTTCGTATTAATCTGATATGCATAATTACAGTTACATGAAAAAAATGTGTTTTAACCGCCAACTCTCAAAGACGGTAGTAGTTCTATTTATTTTCTCAATTACATTTTGTCATCAGGGACAATCTCAAAGTGAACAATTGGAAAGACCAAATATCCTATGGATTGTAAGTGAGGATAACAGTCCATTTTTGGGATGCTATGGAGACGATTTGGCCACGACTCCAACGCTGGATAAATTGGCTCAAGAGGGTGTTTTATACTTAAATGCCTTTGCCAATGCCCCTGTGTGTGCTCCGGCAAGGTCAACTATCATTTCCGGAATGTATCCTCCCAGTATGGGCACGCAAAATATGCGTAGTGTGTATCCCACTCCAACGTCCATCAAGTTTTTCCCTCAATACCTCAAGGAAGCCGGATATTATACCTCCAATAATTCCAAGGAAGACTATAATATGATCAAACCAGAAGGTGTCTGGGATGCGTCATCAAAAGAAGCCCATTATAAGAACAGGGAAGTGGGGCAACCATTTTTTGCCATATTCAATTTAGGGGTGAGTCATGAAAGTTCTATCCACAAAAGCATTCCAAAAGAAGAATTAAGACATGATCCTGCCAAGGTAAAGCTACCACCCTACCATCCAGATACTGAAGAAATGCGGCACGATTGGGCACAGTATTACGATAAGATTGAAGACATGGATAGCCAAGTGGCCAAAATCTTAAAAGAACTGGAAGACGCGGGGTTGGCGGAAAATACTATTGTCGGATATTATGGCGATCATGGAGGGGTTATTGCCCGAAGCAAAAGATTTATTTATGAATCTGGTACCCGGGTGCCCATGATTTGGAGGTTTCCTGAAAAATACAAACACCTATCCCCTGCAAAACCCAATACAAAATTGGATCGGTTGGTCAGTTTTGTTGATTTGGCCCCTACTATCCTAAGTCTCGCCGGGATTAAAATTCCAAATTACATGCAGGGAAAGGCTTTTTTAGGTGAGCAACGAACCAAGGCCAGGGAATACGTTCATTTATTTAGGGGTAGAATGGATGAACGGATAGATATGGTAAGGGCAGTCAGGGACAACCAATTTAGGTACATAAAAAATTATATGCCACATCGCATCTATGGTCAATATATAGAGTATTTATGGAGAGCACCATCTTGCCAATCATGGGAAGAAACCTATAAAGCGGGAGAATGTAATGAAGCACAAAGTGCTTTCTGGGAACAAAAACCAGCAGAAGAGCTTTATGATGTTACCCAAGACCCCTGGGAAGTAAACAATCTGGCCGAAAATCCAAAATATGCTGAAGTATTGCAACGGATGCAAAGAGAGACTAAACGTTGGATGCTTGACATACGTGATACGGGGTTAATGCCAGAGGGAGAGCTGTCTACCAGAAATCAGATACAACCCTCCTATAATTATGTCCATTCCAAAGCATATGCTGTTGAAGAAATTATGCATGCCGCCAATGTAGCAAGTATGCGCAATAAAAATAATCTGGATGAAATCATTGGTTTTATGCATAATGAAAATCCTACGATACGCTATTGGGGAGCCACTGGCTGTCTAATTCTTGAAAAAGAAGCATTAGTTGCAATAAACGACCTAAAGGAATTACTAAAAGATGAACATCCCGATGTTCGAATAACTGCGGCAGAGGCGCTGTGCAATTTGGGAGAATCCTCCCTAGCCACGCCTATTTTAATCGAAGCCTTGAAAGAGGAAAATCTAATGGTTCGTGTTCATGCAATGAACAGCTTGGAAATTATTGGGGGAGAAGTGGCCATGGCAGCTATCCCAGCTGTTAAGCAAGTATTGGGAGATAGGATAGGTAGGGCCTATGATATTAGGGCAGCAAAGCGCTTAATCGCAATTTATGATCAATAGGAGGAAACCCTATAATTTATTGAACCGATACCTAATATCCATTCAGTGAACTTCAAGGTAAGTTCCTTTTCCTCAATTCAGATCTACAGTGATTATTTGGTCATTTAAAGCTGCTTTAAGGTTCTTTATTGCTTTTGGATGCGAAGATTCTTCTAAAGACGCCCCTATTTTCAAGGTGTAGGTATGATCTAAATCGAAAATTTTTGGTGTGAATGTATTTCCCTTAATACGAAGAGTATATACAATCTCCTGGTCCGTTTCGTCATATACCTGCACCACCGGATTTTTTGATCCCTTAACCTTTATTTCCGGCAAATACCCTTTTGCCTTCTTTCCATAATTATCCTCCATATTAATGGTCCGCGGCCATCCTGGGTACTGCTTTCCTGTTGATGCATCCAATGGGTCCACATATCTAGGCCAGCATTCCATGGTAATGTCCCCAGTGCTCTTGGCCAAGCGCACAATACCATAACCTGGCATACGATCGTGAAGTGCAGCCGGAGCCACGCCCGATTTTGGCCCTGGATTCGTATGCGCATATACGTTGACAAAGTTTCCAAACCCATCCAAGTATTCTCCAGTATAACCCTGCAAACCTTGAATATAATTTTTGCCTTTATTTTCAAACGGTTGCCATGCCCGTGGATAAAAATTGGCAATGGAAGGTACACAGAAAGACCACCCTGCATCATTTTGACCGTCAATGCCATGATGGACTATTGAAGCCAAATGTTGATCACCTGCCAACATAAATCCAAAGCCTTTTCTTATGGCTCCAAGGGCTTTGTTCCGACCGGTTTGAGGCCAGCCATTAGAATCAAAATCCATATATAAATGCTTCAGTTCCGCTCCATGGTGGGTTGCCATATTTCCAAAAATAGTCTGGGAGAGCACTACTTTCATTTCTGAATGTGTCCAGTCCGCAGCCCAATCATTCAAAAAGTCCAATTGTCTTTTTCCCAATAAGGTAGCCCCTTCAACATCGGCCATTGCGTAGGTGTAGTTGGGGTCTATTACATGATCTGGTCTCCCTGATTTTGTAGGAGGTATTAGCCCATTAGGCCCAGATTTAAACTTACGGTCCTCAATTATGGCAAAACTTATTCCCCCCAAATTCATGTTCGTATAGTATGTGCCTATGCCCGTTTTAATGGGCGTAGGGTCATACGGATCTGGCAAATGACTCACTTGGGTACGCTCTACCATTTTTACAAATTCGGAGCCATGCACATACCCTCCCTTATTATCCACGTCGGTATCGCCCCCGCCATTGCCCCAAACGTTGCCTTGAAATACATCGTGGTCATCGGGTATACTAATGGTAGGAATACTTTTGGAAATATCACTATAAGCCCAACACCATAAATACCATTTGTACATATAGTCTTTGTAAATATGCTGTTTATCTGGAACAGATGGACTTGCCCCTTCATAAATTTGATCACCACTAAAGAACAGTAAATCGGCTTGTTGTTTTTCTAGGTTGTCCAACAATTGGGTGTGAGGGTACCATATTTGTTCCTTCCAATTGAATGGAGCTCTTTCAACCCCTTTGGCCAAATTATGATTTCCAGTAAATCCGGCGACTACAATGGTATCCTTGTCCACAGGATCGGCCCTAAAAACACCTTTATAAAAATAGGCTTCCCCAGTATCTTTCAACTGATACGAAAGACGGTAGGGAACATTTGTGGTATGCTTAAAGTTTTCAATCCTAAAAAGCGCATTATAAGATAAGGGTTGAACAGTTGATGTCCCTACATTTTTCCAGCCTTGATCTGTCTCAATCTCCAAATCCACACTTTGGGAATCTCCTTTGCCAATAGGCATTAGTTGTGCATTTATTTTCACCAACTCATTCGATAAAGTATACTGGGCCGTAAGGATTGGCCCACTGACATGTGTAGCGTCATAATTGAATTTTTCTCCAGACAATTCCCAGTTATTAAACCAATAGGCAGCTGTATGTTCACCAGTTCCAGGATGGGATACCAGGGCTACATTGCCATTTAATTCGCTTTCATTGATGGTATAGGTCAAAGATCCCAATTCTTTTTTTGAAAGGTCCTGTACTTTAAGAACCATTTGATAGTCCGTTCCCATCACATCTCCTGATACTACAATTGTATAGCTCTCAGGAAGAGCATCTAACTGCACTGAAGTCAACATTTCCTTTTCCAAATGATTAAAATCCTGAATAAATAGCATACCATTAGCACTTAACCCCGCAAAATAGCCTCCTTCATTTCCAGGACTATGATGTATTAGGGAAGCCGCTCTATAATCAATCGAGGCCCCTGCCCCAATTAAAAAACCAGAAGCGGCCGTTTCATTTAAATTGGCATTCGCCGTTGTGCTCCCCGTGGTCACGCTCATTTTAAAGTTTCCTTTACTTGATAACCGGGAACTCACCAAATGAACCGTTCGCATGGGTTTTTTTGCTGAACTTTGAATGCAAACCAATCTTCCATCCTTCACTTCCCAATCCTGCAAGCGGTTGGCCCAAAAGTGTTCTCCTGCCCAAGTACGATCGGTTACCTGATCCCAACTATACTCTTTCGTCTCGATCTGTTCACTACAGCCTACCACAAGAAACAATAGGCATACCCCTAAAATCATTCGTGTTTTTCCTAAAATCATCATTTGTTGGTTTTATTTCGTTGGTAATCTAATTCAATTGAAGGGAAATTGAGGTGTTTAGCTCCTATTTTTTACAAATTATTGTTCTAGAATGAGTTGGCAAACACAAATGGCTTAAAATATTAGGGCAGTTGCCCTAATATTGTTATTTTCAGAGCTCAAATATCTTTTCTTTGAAGACAAAGCAAAAAATAATCAACCAAGCCATCGAGTCTTACAACAGGTCTGGGGTAACCAATGTGACCAGCAGGGACCTTGCCCAATCACTACAAATGAGCCACGGTAATCTTGAGTATCATTTCCCCAATAAGGAAGCAATACTTATGGCGATTTATAAACAAATGAAAAAAGATATTTCCAAAGTTTATGAGGAAAAAGAAACGGCTGCTGATCCCTTTCTCCTTTTTAACGAGCTGTTATTAAGTTTGGAAACTTTTCATGAAAAATACTCCTTTTTCAATCTTGATGTTTTAGAGATTTCCAGAAACTACGGTGAAGTAAACGCCCTCCTAAAAAAAACATTTCAAGTGCGAAAAGAGCAAATGACCCTTTTTTATGAACGGTTTAGAGAAAAAGGATATTTTGAAGAAGAAATAATTCCAGGATTGTATAGACGTCTACAGCATACCATACGGATTTTGATTACATTTTGGAATTCCCAACAAGAGGTACTGCCCTATTTTGCTAGAGAACAAAAGGGCACCATGTCTACCTATATCTGGGAATTGCTGCTGCCCCATATGACCGAAAATGGACTAAAAGCCCATAACCAATTGGTTAACAAAAAGAAAGTAAAGGTATGAGTTCAATTTCACTGATAGATCTAGCGGTAATAATAGCCTACATTTTAGGTATTGTTTTACTGGGACTATGGTTTTCACGCAAAAAAAACAAGACCAGTAAGGGGTATTTTCTGGCCGGAAAATCATTGACATGGGCAGTCATCGGGGCTTCTCTATTTGCATCTAACATTTCCACGGTACATTTAGTGGGCTTTGCCGAATCGGGATTCAGGGAAGGTCTTGTCTGGGGTAATTTTGAATGGTTTTCCGCTTTTGAACTCATTATCTTGGCCTTTGTTTTTATCCCTTTTTACCTGCGCACTAAAATAACAACCCTTCCTGAATTCCTGGAAAAAAGATATGATGGCCGATCTAGGATGATTCTTGCCATTTTTAGCATTATTGCCGCCTTGTTTATGCACATAGGGGTTAGCTTCTATGCCGGAGCCGTAGTATTTGAAGAAATTTTTGGTCTTAACATCGTAGTTTCTATTATCATTATTGCTATCGCTACAGGGATCTACACCATTGTAGGCGGATTGTCCTCCGTAGTCATCACCGAGGCTGTTCAAACGATTATCCTCATTTTAGGTTCTTTGGCCATTACTCTTTTTGCCATATTCAAACTTCCGGAAGTTGGCATCCATTCCTATGAGGCTCTTAAAGCGGCGGTGGACCCCGATCGATTAAAGGTGGTGGACTTTGATACCGCAAAAACAGGCTTTACCTTTTCTGATGTTCTTCTAGGGCATTTGGTATTGGGCATTTGGTATTGGTGTACCGATCAGACCATCGTACAGCGGGTGCTAGGCGCCCGTTCTGAAAAACAGGCAAAATTGGGGGCCTTGTTTGCGGGCTTTCTTAAAATACTACCAGTGTTTCTGATGATCGTGCCAGGTATTTTGGCCTTTGCCCTATATCAGCAACAAATAGGTAGTGATACCAAAAATGTACTTCCGGTAATGATTATGGACCTGATGCCCATCGGTTTGCGAGGCCTTATGATTGCCGCTCTTTTGGCCGCTGTAATGAGCAGTGTCGCCGCTGCATTGAACAGTTGCTCTACTTTGATTGTTTACGATGTTTTTGATAGACTAAAATCTGGTCTGACCGACAAGGCCAAAATACGTATCGGTCGGATTACTGGAGTCGTAGTACTGGTATTGGCCGCGGCCTGGTCTCCCTTTTTGGGTAATCTTGGGGCTATCTTTGAACTGATCAACCAGATGTTCACCATTTTTGCACCTTCAATCGTGGTTGTTTTCTTATGGGGTGTTTTTTCAAAAAAAGGTACTGCGAATGCCTCCTTTTGGACATTGTTGGGTGGGAGCTTGTTTGCGGGCATTGTTTTTCTGATTGAAAAATATGCCGTGATAGACGGTATGGAAAATTATATTTCAAATCTGAACGGACTAGGCATCCACTGGCTCAGACAGACCTATTTGTTTTTTATCATATCATCTATAATATATTTTGTTGTGACCTACTTTGACAAGTCTATACAACATATTCCTGAGGAGTTTTATGTACGGGTCAAGAATCCGTCCAAAAAAATAAATACGATTGCTTTAATATTGGCAGTAACCATGTTAATCATCTATTCAATTTTTTACTAGCTAATATGGAGGGGACCTACATCAAACGATTTTGTTTCGCAACGGTCAATAGGGCGTTTATTGACGTTGAGATCGATTTTCTTAAAAGCGGAAATTTGAAAAAAAACAGAGCATTGGCTACAGCCGGACTTGAAAATTTTGAGATTTTTCAAAGCGGACTCTATAATTTATTAGTCTTGGAACTAAAATCCTCATTGAACCCTGGGCAATTTGAGTACAACCTTAAAACTCATGAGGCTAAAGAAACAGATTTGATGTTAGCTCTTATCACCCATGAAAAAATTACTGGTTTGAACAGGGTCTTCAAAAAAAGTCCTGAGGGCGATGTCCTTGTAAAGAGGAATAAGGAATATTCAAGAACTGTGATGACCCTTGAAATAAAAAATGACCCTGAATTGTTGAAAGAGTATATAGAAGTCCACAAGCCGGATAAAATATGGCCTCAAGTACTTGATAATATGGATGCCATGGGTATATTGGATATGGAGATTTACCTCCACGGTTACCAGGCTTTTCTGATTATCGATTCAGCACCAGAATTTGATATGGAAAGGGACGGGCAACAGTGGGCCAGTTTACCAGGGGAACAGGAATGGCAACACTATGTGGTCAAATTTCAAAAGGTAGAACCTAAAAGCAAGGCCTTGGAAAAATGGAAAGTAATGAAAATTATCCACTGAAATCTTATTAAGAATGGAACTAAAACAGCAAGTAGAATTACCAAAAAACCCACTGCCAATTGTAATCATTGGAGCGGGAGGTATTGTAAAGGACGCCCATTTACCAGCCTATAAACTGGCAGGGTTCAAGGTGGAGGGAATTTATGACAAAGCACCAGATAAGGCAGCAGCTTTAAAAACGGAATTTGATCATATTGAAAAGGTATATGACTCTCTTTCGGAATTGATCGCCGACGGAAAAAAGCACAATGCAGTATTTGATTTGGCAATTCCGGCAAATCTACATGCCGAAATATTGGAACAATTGCCCGATGGCTCTCCTGTATTGATCCAAAAACCCATGGGAGAAAATCTAGCCGAAGCCCAACGGATATTGGAGATATGCAACAGAAAAAAACTGGTTTCCGCAGTTAATTTTCAAATGCGGTATGCTCCCTATATCATTGCTGCAAGGGAAATGATAGACAAAGGCATGCTGGGAGAAGTATACGATATGGAAATCATGGCCTGCGTTTATACACCATGGCATTTATGGGGGTTCTTGTTCCAGTTACCAAGAGTGGAAATCTTATATCATAGTGTACATTATTTGGATATAATCCGTAGTTTTCTAGGCAATCCTCAAAAAATATATGCAAGTACTAGGAAGCATCCAAAAATGACCGAATTGGCTTCTACCCGGACCACCATGATATTAGATTACAAGGACCACATCCAAGCTAGGGTTATTGCCAACCACGGGCATGAATTTGGGCTACATCACCAACAGTCCTATCTCAAAATTGAAGGCACCAAAGGAGCAATAAAAATAAGAATAGGGCTATCCTTGGATTACCCTAGAGGTCTCCCTCCCACATTCGAATACATACTATTAGATAAAGAACCTAGGGATTGGAAAGAAATTAAAATCAAGGGGAAGTGGTTTCCAGAGGCTTTTATTGGTACCATGGTAGTGCTTCAAAACCATTATTTGGATAATAAGGCACCTCTTCCCCACAGCACGGAAGATGCTTACAATACCATGAAATTAGTTGAAGCAGCATATAAATCAAGTGAAAAAGGAGGTGTTGCCTTTTCAAGTGTCGAAAAATTTAACCATAAATAAACTTAAAATGAAATCAATGAAACTAGTAATGCTGTCTATGATAGTCCTGTTGATCTGCAATGCACAAGCACAACACTCTGGAGGGGGAGAAGCCAATCCGGATTTAAGAACCCATGCAGAAGCTTTACAAAAATTTCAGGACATGCGTTTTGGTATGTTTATCCATTGGGGGCCAGTAACCCTTAGAGGTACAGAAATTGGTTGGTCCAGAGGTAGAGAGGTGCCCATTCCCGAATATGACAATCTCTTTACAGAGTTTAATCCCGTTTTATTTGATGCCAAAGCATGGGTCAAAACAGCTAAGGAAGCGGGTATGAAATATATTGTCTTGACCACAAGACATCACGATGGCTTCTCCCTTTGGGATAGTGCCTATACAGATTACGACATGGCTAGCACTCCTTATGGTAAAGGTGTGGTAAAAGATCTTGTGGACGAATGTAAAAAGCAAGGCATTGTTTTTGGGACTTATTACTCCATTTGCGATTGGCGGCACCCAGATTATCCTGTAGTTTATCCATCTGATGATTACACTTTTCATAACGAAAGAGTGATAAAGGACCCTGGAACCAAAAAGCGAATGGACGACTATACTGTCTTTATAAAAAATCAATTAAAAGAATTGATAGAGAACTATGACCCAGCATTTATTTGGTTTGATGGGGAATGGGAATGGGCATGGACCCATGAAATGGGCATGGACCTATACCAATTCGTAAGAGGGTTAAAAGATGACATTTTGATCAACAACAGAGTGGATAAAGGCCGTGAGGGGATGTCCGGAACCACCAAGAGCCGTCAATTCGCCGGTGATTATGCCACCCCAGAGCAGGAAGTTGGGAAATTTGACAATGAAAATGTCTGGGAAACCTGTATGACCATCGCCAAACAATGGGCTTGGAAAGCCAATGACCAAATGAAATCCAAAAAGGAATGCATACGAACGCTCTTGCAAACCGTTGGGGGCGATGGCAATCTATTGTTCAATGTTGGGCCAATGGCCGATGGCCGCATAGAACAACGCCAGATAGACCGGCTAAAGGAAATGGGCGATTGGTTACAAATAAACGGGGAAGCGATCTATGGAACCCGTGGAGGGCCCTATCTCCCAACCCAGAAAATGGTAAGTACACATAAGGACAATAAAATTTATCTGCACTTGTTCAATGGAGAAAACAAAGCAATAACATTGCCTTTTGTTAAAGGCATTAAAATTAAAAAAGCCTATTTCTTAGACGGAAATACGCCAGTACCCATCGATCGGGACAAGGAGTTCATTAAAATCAATTTACCCGAGTCCCTGCCAGATGCCATTGCTTCGGTCGTCGTTTTGGAACTGAACAAACCCGCCCAGAATATTGAACTGATCCAAAGAATAAACTATTAAATCGATAAAGCTGATGAGTATGGCGTTTTTACACAATCTATAAATTATGGGTAATAATCTACCAAATAAATGAACAAGACCATACATATAAAAAAAGGTTTTTCCTCAGATACTCAATTTCATCTTAAAGAAGGTGCTGGTTCGGATGCCGTGCATACAACACCCATATATGCCTATGCCATATGCAAACTACAAACGGATAGCCCGATAGAAGGTATTGGGCTGGCCTTTACCTTGGGTACTGGCAATCATTTGGTATGCCAGGCTATAGATTATTTGGTAAAACATGTGGAAGGAAAAGAAATCAATGAACTCATGGCCCACTTTGGAGAAACCTATAAGGTCATGGTAGACGATCCTAATTTTAGATGGCTAGGGCCTCATAAAGGAGTCGTCCATTTGGCCTTGGCCTCCGTGGTCAATGCTTGCTTTGATCTCTGGGCCAAATCCAAAGGGTTGCCCTTATGGCAATTACTTATTGACCTTTCTCCGGAAGAAGTGGTGAACACCTTGGATTTTTCCTATTACGAAGATGTTTTGACCCAAGAAGAAGCCGTTGTCTTGTTAAGGGAACAGTCACATGGAAAAAAAGAACGCAAAAAAGTCTTAAAAACAGGTTATCCCGGTTATGATACCTCCATAGGGTGGTTTAATTATAGTGATAAAAAAGTGGTGGCCAATATTAAAAAGGCCATGGATGAAGGCTTTACGGCCATGAAACTCAAAGTAGGTTCCAAGGAGACCCAAAGAGATTTAAGACGAGCCAACCTAGTGAGAAAAATTGCTGGGGATGGCGCCACCATCATGTTCGATGCCAATCAGCAATGGAACTTGCCACAGGCCATAGCCATTTGTAAAGAACTAAAGGCATTGAACCCTTTTTGGATAGAGGAACCAACTCATCCCGACGATGTGCAGGCCCATGTTACTTTGGCCAATAGCGTGGAAGTAAAAATAGCCCTGGGTGAACATGTTCCCAACAAGATGTTATTTAAAAATTTCATCCAATCTGGGTGTATGCATTTTAATCAGGTGGATGCCGTTCGGGTCGGTGGGGTTTCCGAGTTTATTTTGATTAGTCTTTTATCCAAAAAATACAATATTCCCGTTGTTCCCCATGTGGGTGATATGGGCCAAATTCATCAACATTTGGTATTGTTTAACCATATTACCCTAGGCCACTCTGCTTTATTATTGGAACATATTCCCCATTTAAGGGACTATTTTAAATTTCCTGTTCAAATTATTGATGGGCGCTATAAAATACCCCAAGAACCAGGAATGAGTTCTGATTTAAAAAACTATCAATAATCTAGCTGTAAAATAATATTAAGGAATTAAGAACAGTATCTTGATATAGCCGAAATACCGGTTCGCCAGAATGGTAGGATTTGTTCTTTACACTTCTACTTCTTCCATCTAAGCGTCTCCATTATTTTCTTAATATCATTTTGCAGATATGACGCTGCCGGATAAATGGAGTCATAATTTGGTTTGGTATAGAAATAAAGTGAACCGGTCAAAAAGTGTTGGGTACTATCTGTAACGTAAAATTGGGCTTGGGAAGCCGCATCGCCAACTACTTCAAAATACATCCCATAGACCTTATCATCTTCATTTACAAAAGGGTGTGGAAAAATCCCGTCGGCCTTGGCGGAATGTTCAACAGATAGCCTCTGGGCATCTGTCAAAAGTTCCTTAATGTTATTTTCTACCTTTTTATACGTTATGAACAAAGATCCGTTTATTGAGGGATAATCTAACGTAAGTGAGCCGTTGTCCGTTAATTCGGGGTTGCAAATTTTATTTATTTGAAATTCCAAACTTCCCATGTCGAGAGACCCATATTCAGCGTTTGGATATTCTAACCTCAACATTGCCTTAGGCTTTGGAAGTACCTGTTCTTGACACCTGCTGACTAACGACAAAATGGCCAATACAATAAGTGAACTCTTAATTTTCATTGGGTAAGATTACTTTTATTTGTTTCAATCGCTTTCTATCCAAACTTTCTACAACAAATTGGTAGTTCTTAAAAACTATTTTTTCATCTTTTTTAGGAAAACTTCCTGCTATCTCAAGTACAAATCCCGCGATGGTTTCGGATTCGCCCTTGTTATTCTCAAAGGCGTCATCATCTTCAATCTTGACTACTCTATAAAAATCCTTTAAAGCAGTTTTCCCTTCAAAAATATAATTATGCTCATCAAGTTTGGAATATACCAAATCCTCGTCGTCGAATTCGTCGCTGATATCACCTACTATTTCCTCAATTATATCCTCCAAGGTTACAATACCCGATGTACCACCATATTCATCAACTACAATGGCCAAATGATTCTTCTTCTCTTTAAATTCCAATAAAAGATTGTCCAGTTTCTTGTTTTCAGGCACAAAATATGGCTCTCGTATCAATGAGATCCAGTTGAACGTCTTACGATCAATATATGGCAATAAATCCTTCACGTAGAGCACGCCAAGCACATTATCCATGTTTTCAGAAAAAACCGGTATTCGAGAATATCCATGATTTTTTATCTCTTCCAGTACATCCAAATATTTCATGTCCTCGCTCAATGCAAAGAGATCAATTCGGGGACGCATTACCTGTTTTGTGTCTGTATTTCCAAAAGAGACAATCCCCTCCAAAAGTTTTTGTTCTTCCTTGGTCGTATCCTCTTCAGAAGTCAACTCCAAGGCTTGTGAAAGGTGGTCTACACTTAAATTGGATTTGTACTTTCCCAATTTATTATTTAAAAAAACAGTTCCCGACCGCATAGGTATGCTTAATGGCGCAAATAAAAAATCAAGCATTTTTAAAGGATAGGCCATAAAGTGCGAAAAACTTATGCGATTTCGGTTGGCGTATATCTTAGGCAATATTTCACCGAACATCAAAATCAAAAACGTGGCAACGAACACTTCCAATAGGAATCGGACAGATACGAAATTGAACAAAATATAGTTGATATTGGCGAAAATGGTATCTCCGATAACCTTAAAAAGGAGTACTGCTCCAATGTTTAAGGTATTATTGGCTATCAAAATCGTGGCTAAAAGCTTTTTAGGCCTTTTCAATAATCCAACTACTATATTGCCTTTGGTTGTTTTTCCTTGCTCTATTGAATTGATGTCCGTTGGGGAAAGTCCAAAAAATGCTACCTCAGCACCAGAAACCATGGCTGAACACAGCAATAATAGCAAAAGGAGACATATTCTGAGTACCAAAGTACTCTCAAGAGCTATAAAATTCAGCAATAAACTAAGGGGGTCAGGGTCCAATAGTTAAATTTTGGTTTTGAATTTTCTAAAATGGTAAATCATCATCCTGCTCTGGTTCATTCACTATGGGGGTCTCAGAAGTTTTTGTAGGTTCCTGCTTTTGGACAGGATTATGGGGTTGCCCTGTTGCCTGGGCATTCGCCATACTTTCTTTTTTAGTAGATAAAAATGTGAAATCCTGAACATGAACTTCAGTAGTATATCTAGTGTTGCCATCCTCACCTTGCCATTGTCTATTCTTTAGACGGCCCTCAACATATATCTTATCACCTTTGCTCAGGTATTTTTCGCAGATTTCGGCGGCCTTGTTGCGAACCACAATATTATGCCAATCTGTATTGGTAACACGCTCTCCTGTTTGTTTACTAGTATAGGTCTCATTTGTGGCAATGGGAAACCTCCCAATACTGCCACCCCCCTCGAAATAGTGCATTTTCACCTCATCTCCCAAATGCCCAATCAGCATTACTTTATTCAATGTTCCACTCATAATTTTTGTCTAATATTCAAAAGTACTAAATTTTAAATGTTTTTATAAAATCCGCGATCAAAACAGGTGCGGGATATTTTTCCAAAGTATTTAACTCAACACCCTTGTCCAATTGTGATCCAGTCTCCAGTATCCAGAATTTTGTCCATAAATGCTGATGTGAAAGCTTATGTACGATTTCATTTTGATTATATTGAAATATTTTGCCCACATTCTTTACATCCACGATTTTCATATAATTATCCTCAACCTCTTGCGCATTGATTTTCTCTTCAGTTTCAAGGAGCGGAAATTCCCAGAGGTTTTGCCAAATACCTTTTCCTTTTCTTTGGCGCATTAAGGTGTTATTGTATGGGTCAACTATTACCAAATAATTAAAAAAACGATTTCTAATTTTGGTCTTGTTAATTTTTACCGGAAGCACACTAATTTTATTTGTCTGGAGTGCCACACAACTATCATTAAGTGGGCATACTGAACAATCAGGGCTTTTTGGTGTACACTGAATTGCGCCAAATTCCATAACCCCCTGATTATAATCCCGTATATCCCCAACATCCATAATCTCCTTGGCCAGCTGTTTAAAATAAGTGATTCCCTTAGTACTATCAATGGGAGTCGATACACCATAACAACGGGAAAGTACCCTATACACATTACCATCTACTACTGGTTCTGGTCGATCAAAACAAATTGATGCAATTGCACTTGCCGTGTAATCGCCAACACCTTTTAGTTTTAATAGCTCTTTATAGGTATTCGGAAAGTCGCCCCCATAATCGTCAACAACCATTTTACTGGCAGCGTGCAAATTTCTCGCCCGTGAATAATACCCTAATCCCTGCCAAAGTTTTAAGACCCTTTCCTCACTTGCGCTAGCCAGATCATGAACGGTGGGAAACTGTTCGATAAATTTCAAATAATAAGGTGTTCCTTGAGCAACTCTTGTCTGTTGAAGTATTATTTCTGATAGCCATATTTTGTATGGATCTTTGGTCTGTCTCCAAGGTAAGGTTCGCTTGTTTTTGGAATACCAAAGAAGAATTTTTTGGGAAAAAATCATAGACGGGAATACTATAAGATAAAAGTAGGTGTTTATATACTTAAAATTAGTTGATTAGAAGAAAAGATTGAATTTAATTTATATATTTGCAAGCCGAAAAAACATACAGAAATATAATAGTTAAGATGACGAAAGCGGAAATTGTATCGAAAATCTCAGATAAGCTGGGAATCGAAAAAGGAGATGTACAAGCAACGGTAGAATCCTTTATGGAAGAGGTAAAGACCTCATTAGAAAGTGGTGACAATGTTTACCTAAGAGGTTTTGGTAGTTTTATAATAAAGACCAGAGCTGAAAAAACAGGTAGAAATATTTCTAAAAACACCACTATAAAAATACCAGCGCATAACATTCCGGCATTTAAACCGGCAAAGGTTTTTGTAGAGGGAGTAAAAAGTAACGTTCAAGTAAAATAAAATAGTAATCTTAAAAATAAGAACTTTATGCCGAGTGGTAAGAAAAGAAAAAGACATAAGGTAGCTACCCATAAGCGAAAAAAACGCAGGAGAGCTAACCGACACAAGAAAAAGTAGTTGTAGTCAACTACTTTTTCATTTTATTACGTTCATTGACATAGAAATTCCAAAAAGAATTTCGACGGGTTATACAACCTGTTATTACTATTGTTTAATCTATTTGTTTATTCACAATTCGTATTGGGAAAGAACAGGTATAAATAAAATCAGGTGAATAGAGAATTAATCGT
Organism: Maribacter sp.; assembly: GCA_023141835.1. GTDB lineage: Bacteria > Bacteroidota > Bacteroidia > Flavobacteriales > Flavobacteriaceae > Maribacter_A. The sequence goes on from JAGLKG010000050.1 coordinate 18,549, forward strand.
AAGATCTAGTTCCGATGCCGTCGATTTTGCCTTACTTAAAGAAGGAAAACTCACTGAATTACACAAAGAGGAGGACAACAACGATTTTTCTGTTGGCGATATATTATTGGCCAAAGTCAGAAAACCAGTTACCGGTCTAAATGCAGCTTTTGTAAATGTAGGTTATGAAAAGGATGCTTTTTTGCATTATCATGACTTAGGGCCGCAATTATCCACAATGCTCAAATTCATTAAACAGGTGAGCACTGGGAAGCTTAGGGATTATTCCTTAAAGAACTTTCCGGTCGAAAAAGACATTGATAAACATGGCAGCATAAATGATGTCATTAAATCAAATCAGTCTCTATTAGTGCAAATTGTTAAGGAACCCATTTCCACCAAAGGGCCAAGAATAAGCTCCGAACTTTCAATCGCCGGACGTTATTTGGTTATGGTGCCTTTTTCTGAACGCGTTTCAGTCTCACAGAAGATTGATAGCAAAGAAGAAAAGGATAGGCTGAAAAGGCTTGTTAAAAGCATTAAGCCAAAAGGATTTGGGGTTATCATCCGAACAGTTGCAGAAGGTAAAAAAGTCGCCGAGCTAGATAAAGATCTAGAAAACTTGCTGAACAAGTGGTCAGCAATGTGTAAGAAATTATATAGAGCTCCAACGCCATCAAAGGTTCTGGTAGAGCTCAATAGGGCATCCAGTATCCTAAGGGATATTTTCAACGATTCGTTTACTGGCATTCAAGTTGACGAAGAGACCCTTTACAGTCAGATTAAGGATTATGTGCAAGAGATTGCACCAGGAAAAGAATCCATTGTGAAGTTATATAGTTCTTCAGTTCCAATTTTTGAAAAATTCGGAATAGAAAGACAAATTAAGACTTCTTTTGGTCGTACTGCTTCAATGAGTAAAGGAGCGTATTTGATTATTGAGCATACCGAAGCGTTACACGTAATTGATGTAAATAGCGGTAACCGTTCAAATAAAGCCAAAAATCAAGAGGATACTGCTTTGGAGGTAAATATGCTTGCCGCATCAGAAATAGCAAGACAATTATGCTTGCGAGATATGGGCGGAATTATTGTTGTTGATTTTATTGACATGGTCAAAGCTCCACACCGAAGGAAGCTTTTTGACCATCTTAAAGATGAGATGAAGGATGATCGTGCCAAACACAAAATTTTGCCTCCGAGCAAATTTGGACTTGTACAGATTACCCGACAGCGGGTACGTCCTGAAATGAATATCAAAACCACAGAGGAAGATCCCAATCGGATCGGTCAGGAGGTTGAGGCTCCTATTGTTTTGATAGATAAAATCAATGTGGACCTTGAAAAACTTTTGAAAGGCCCAAAAAAGGATAGCAATATCACATTGAACATACATCCTTTTATTGCGGCATATATTACTAAAGGTTTCTCATCCATTCGTTCCAAGTGGTTTATGGAACATAAGAAATGGATTAAAATACAGCCAAGGGATGCATATACGTATCTAGAATACCGTTTTAAAGACAAGAACGGTAAAACCATATATTAGTGAAGCCATTTTTTAGTGTGTATGCATAAAAAAAGGATGAACTAACCCCGAGTACTTCGACTGCACTCAGCATAGGCATTGACGAAGGGTTTCTTTAAAAAGAGATAAATATTCAAAATCAAAAGCGGCTTCAGAAACGAAGTCGCTTTTTTTGTGAAATGATTATTTTTGACCATGCCATTAAAAGCGAGTTATACCATCAAAGAAGTTACCAAAAAAATGGAGAGCTATTGTGCCTATCAGGAACGCTGTCATAAAGATGTGACTAAAAAACTAAGGGAGATGGGGGTGATTCCAGAGGCCATTGATCAAATTGTCGTCCATTTGATTCAGGAAAACTATTTGAATGAGGAACGATTTTCCCAAAGTTTTGCACGTGGCAAGTTCAAGATTAAAAGGTGGGGGAGAATTAGAATTGTAAACGAGCTTAAACTTCGAGGTATTTCAAAATACAACATAACATCCGCCCTTGGGGAAATTGAAGATAGTATATATCAAGAAACTTTTGATCGCCTGGCCCAAAAAAGGTGGGGGAATTTAAAGGAAACCGATATTCAAAAAAGAAAAAGAAAACTGGCCGATTATTTGCTTTACCGGGGATGGGAAAGTCATATGGTATATGATAAGGTCAATGAATTGAACAAATAAGAACAGTCTGTCGCATTGTCAATGAAATATGTACGCGGCTAACCCTTTTGCCCTATTGCGACACTATATTCTGTTTTCTTATGAAGCCATTTGTTTTTAAAATGGCTTGTTCATTTTTCCAATCTATCCATTTTTGCCCTTTTACCCTACGCATGATTCCATCATAATTTCTCATGATCAATATATTATAGAAGGCCGAGAACAAATTCTTTGGGTTTCTGGCGATAGCTCGTAAACTCATTGAAAATCCTGGGGTTATATATTTCATATGATGCCAATAGCCCTCAGGAATATATAAAACCTCTCCATGATTTAAATGCGTCTTATAACCCTCTGCATATTTTAACGCCGGCCATTTATTAAAATCAAGGTTTGTGAAATCTATACTTTCATGAGTAATCAATGAGTGAGGTACTTTATATAGATACTTGCTGTCTGTGTGTGGAAACAGTATGCATTCTTTTTTACCCTCAAAATGAAAATGAAAGATATTCGCCAGGTCAATATCAAAATGCATGAAAGTATGTGAATTCTCACCCCCAAAAAAGAGCATGGGCAATTTTTTCATCAATCTTAAACCAAAGTCCGGATAATTAAAGTCTCGCTGAAGTTCAGGTATTTCCCTTAAAACGTTCCAAAGAAATATTCTGTATTTAGTCGGTTCACTTTGAAGTAAGTCTATATAATCAGACATCTTCATTTTTGCATGTGGTTCATTAAAACCATCTTTATAATGTACCGGTCTGTCATCGTAAAGTGGTACTATCTTATCGCCCGCAATTTTCCTCATATAGTCCAAATTCCATTTGGAATATGCCGGCCAGTCATCTATATACCGTTCAATTACAACTGGTTTTTGCGGCTCAAAATATTCAGTGATAAAAGCCTCTTTGGTAATGGTTCTTACTCTTGGTATTTCGTTTAAGTTCAAGTTAAATCGGGTTGAATTACATATCAAATTTAAAAAATCCAGAAAACAAATCTTATAAAATAGATATAACTTGTACGATTACCCGTTCAATTTAGCTTTTTGTTTAGCAAGTTCATTCCGCTCAATAGTATGTCCAGGTCTTGTCCATTTGGGCTTTTCACTTAATGACTCAAATTTTGAATCTTCTGCTTCAACAGTCTTTGGTTGGGCCGATTTTGTGAATGGTTTTTGCGGATTTAATCCCAATACTTCGAACATTGCCATATCCTCATTTACATCGGGATTAGGTGTGGTCAATAATTTATCCCCGGCAAAAATGGAATTGGCACCTGCAAAGAAACAAAGCGCTTGACCTTCCCTACTCATTTCCGTTCGGCCTGCTGATAGTCTTACTTGGGTTTCGGGCATAACAATGCGGGTGGCAGCTACCATACGAATCATTTCCCAAATCTCAATAGGCTCAATATCCTCCATGGGTGTGCCTTCAACGGCAACCAGCGCATTTATAGGGGTAGATTCCGGTTGTGGGTTCAAAGATGAAAGTGCCACCAACATACCCGCTCTATCTTCCAACTTTTCACCCATACCTATAATACCGCCACTACAAACCGTAATGTTGCTCTGACGCACATGGTTTATGGTTTCCAGTCGGTCTTCAAATGCCCTTGTTGAAATAACATCTTTATAATAATCTTCAGAAGTATCCAAATTATGGTTGTAGGCATAAAGTCCGGCTTCAGAAAGACGTTTTGCTTGATTCTCAGTTACCATACCCAAGGTACAGCAAACTTCCATATCCAATTTATTTATGGTACGTACCATCTCAAGTACTTGGTCAAATTCGGGACCATCCTTTACATTACGCCAAGCTGCTCCCATACATACACGAGAACTACCCGATTCTTTGGCACGAAGTGCTTGGGCCTTAACATGTGGTACAGACATTAAATCATTACCTTCTATGTCCGTATTATATCTAGCCGCTTGGGGACAATAGCCACAATCTTCGGAACAACCTCCTGTTTTAATGGATAATAAAGTGGAAACCTGCACCGCGTTTGGATCATGGCTTTTGCGATGGACTGTTGCCGCCTCATAGAGCAATTCCATCAAAGGTTTGTTATAAATGTCAAGAATCTCTTCTTTGGTCCAATCGTGTCTTGTAGTGCTCATAGGCTTAACTTAAATAGGTCTCAAAATTAACCTATAATACTTAGAAAATGTAAAAATCATAACCCTAATGCCACAAAAAGCCCGTAATTAAAATTAAATCACGGGCTCTTATCGTTAATTCTATACTAGGGTATTATTCCTCTTCCCCTCCATTTTTAGGTTTCTGTTTTTTATCTTCAAAAGAGGCTTCGCTTTCATTTTCTACCTCCTTGCCTTTAAGGTATTCAGGTAATTGCATACCCGCCATATTGAACATTTCCTGCAATGGCGGAACTGATTTATACATGCCTGATATAAAATTGGCTGTAGAATTCTTTCCATCTGCAGATGTACTACCAGAATCCCATACGGTAACTTTATCTATTTTGATATTCTTAATTGCTTCTGCCTGCGTTTTCACTAATTCAGGTAGTTTGTCTGCTATCAATAATAAAACGGCATCTTTCGGATCATCGCCTGCGGCCTTTACAATTTTGTCCAAACCTTCAGCCTGCTTGGTCAATATTTCATAAATACCTTTTGCCTCTGCTTCTGCCTTGGCAAAGATTGCATCTGCCTCACCTCTAGCCTTACGCCGAATCATTTCGGCCTCGGCCTCGGCATCAATCTCAACCTTTTTCTTATCAATTTCAGCAGGTACAACAATATCTGCCATTTGTGAGCTACGTTCTCTTTCAGCCCTTGCAATTTCAG
>JAGLKG010000500.1 GCA_023141835.1 Maribacter sp.
AATTATCTGGCCAATAATTATGCGAATATTTCAACCATTACCAGAACACAAAGTTTTTATTTAGACCCTGAAACTGGACTACCATTTCAGGATGCGACGGATGAAAATGTTTCCAAATTATTGCGACAAAAACCCTTGGATAATTTTTACTTATTGAATTTGGTTGGAGGGAAATCTTGGCTAAAAAAAGGTAAATATATAAGTGTTTTTGGAAGTGTGAATAATGCTTTTGACGCTGTTTTTAGGACGGGGGGTTATGAGCAAAGTAGAAATGGCAATTTTGGACAGTTACGAGAAGACAGCCTAAGTGGAAATCCATCTTTTGCGCCAAAATTTTGGTATGGCTATGGCCGCACCTACTTTTTGAATGTTGCCTATAGTTTTTAGGGCCTTGTCATTCCTGCGAAGGCAGGAATCAAGGTAAACGAAAGTGAAATCCAATCCCTTTTAATAAGGATGGTCCGACAGCTACCAACAAAAGGGAGATGTTTATTGACAAAATATAATAATGACAAGTTTTAGCAGCACTTTTAGAATACATCTTTTCGCAAGCTTAATGGCTGCATTGCTTCTTGTCGGTTGCGTCAAAGACCGAAATTTTAATCCACCCAAAGAGGCCTGTACCATTGATTTAGTAGCAAACACCTCTTTTGCAGCGATAAAAAATTTGCATTCCAAGGGGGTAGTTCAAATTCATGAAGATTTGATTTTGGAAGGGTATGTTATATCATCGGACGAAGAAGGCAATTTCTTCGGCACCCTTCATTTTCAGGATAGTCCTAGTAACCCCACTGAGGGTTTTCAAATTGATATTGATTTGAGGGATTCACATTTGTTTTATCCCATAGGAAGCAAAATCTATATAAAGTTAAAAGGCTTGTATTTGGGAAAGCAAAAGGGCGTATACAAACTTGGGGGAGTTTTCACTTCTTTCGGTAATCTATCTATTGGAAGATTGCCTACAAATGTTGTCTCACAACATATCGTCACTTCCTGTGACACCGATATTTCAGTGGTACCAGTTCAAATCAGCCTCGACATATTGGATGATGCCATGGTCAATACCTTTGTTCAATTGAATGATGTTGAGATTATTGAGGAAGAGATTGTTTTACCCTTTGCCGAATTCCAAAAAGAAACAGAACGAAATCTGGCGGATTGCAATGACGATGAAATTATACTTTTAAATAGCGGATACTCTGATTTTCAAGCGGAGTTGCTCCCCTCTGGAAGAGGTTCCTTAATAGGGGTTTTATTAAAAGACAACAAAGGGTTCCACATTGTAATTCGAAGTTTGGAAGACTTAAATTTTGAATACGAAAGATGTGAGGATTTGATTGATGAATTTACGTCAACCTCGATTTTTATTTCTGAATTGGCGGATCCGGACAACAATTCGGGTGCAAGGTTTGTTGAACTTTATAATGCGCGTTCTGAAGCGATGTCCCTCAAAGGTTGGTCATTGACCCGATACACCAACGGCAATAATGGAGTAAGTTCAACATTGGATTTATCGAACCTGGTCATCGAATCGGAAAACACGGTTGTTATTTCGCCCAATGCTTCTGAGTTCGAGGCGGTTTATGGTTTTGTGCCAGATTTAAGTGTGGGAACCAATAGTCCTGCCGATTCGAACGGCGATGATAATCTTCAATTGATAGACCCATTTGGAAAAGCTATAGATGCATTTGGAATCGTGGGAGAGGATGGTAGCGGCACCAATCATGAATTTGAGGATGGGAGGGCCGTTAGAAACCCCGATGTTCTTCAAGCGAATGCCGCCTACACCTTTAATGAATGGATCATTTATAATGATACGGGAGCCTCCGGCACTATAAATCAGCCTCAAAACGCCCCTGAGGATTTTACGCCAGGCTTGAGAAATTAAGTAGAAATTAGCCAATATACTTGCCAAAATAGAATAAAGCGACCCCTTACTTCAAAAGGATTGCTTTATTCAATAGAGTCGTATTGTTTTAATCTCTTATTTTGATCAAGGCTTGGGAAAGTCCGTATGGGCAATGACCTCTTCCATTTGTTTTACATGCCGCTCTGTATGCCCAGACATAAACATAAGTATTTGTAAACCGTCAATGGTGCCAAAGGGTAAGGGTAATTGACCATAATGGTTTCTTAAATCATCGGTTGTGGTTTTTAGATATTCAATATGTGTACCACGCTTGGTCAAAAAAGTCTGTACCGTTTCTTTATGGGAACCAAATTTGCCAGAAGGTTCAAAAGCCTCCCCCGTCTTTACTTTTTTATCACGGCTGGAAATCATGGCCATAAGGTCTTTATCACTGATTTTGACAGAGTCACGTTTTGAAGCATCCGCAACGGTCTTTAATGCCCCTTGGAGCATTCCACCGATCATTCCCTCAGAGATGGCCAAGTGTTCAACACATTCTGCAACGGACCACGATTCCGGGGTGGACTTAAAATTAAGTTGTGCCTTGGTGAGTCCTTCGATGGTACTTGTTAAACGTTTTTGGGTTTTCATCAATTCTGAAACACCCATTTCCCTTTCTTTATCGGTCAATCCGGCATCGATAATTGCAAAACTTACCAAGGCCAGTGCCATAATGGATAAAACTACTTTTTTCATTTTCTACTGTTTTTAGATTAGTTGCTTTAAAGACGAATAGAGTCATTTGATTTTGGACAAAATCCGCCTATTTTTTTCATTTTAAAAAGATTTGAAATAAACACTTAGTTGATAGTTGTCCCAAACAATTAGTACGACAAGGTATGCGAAATTTACAGCTTAGATGGTATATATTTAAGGATTTGATGAATAAAGCGGCATAACCATAACGAATACCTATTTTTCAATAATTATAATATATGAAAAATCTATTTATGGCCTATGGTTTTTTGTACATTTAATGAGCTAAGAAACTGAGTAATCATTGCTACATTAACCTAAAATATTCAATCGTATGGAAAAAAAATTGACGAGCCCGGAGGGAGCATCGCATTCAAAAGGCCAATGCCCATTTATGAATGGTGCTCTAAAACAAAGTGCAGGAGGAGGAACAACAAATCGGGACTGGTGGCCAAACCAGCTAAATTTGAATGTCCTTCGCCAAAATTCTTCCTTGTCTAATCCGATGGAAACGGATTTCAACTACGCCGAAGCGTTTAAGTCCCTTGATCTTGATGCCGTGAAGAAAGATCTTTTCGATGTAATGACCGACTCCCAAGAATGGTGGCCGGCAGACTACGGTCATTACGGGCCACTATTCATTCGAATGGCTTGGCACAGCGCAGGGACATATCGAATTGCTGATGGCCGCGGTGGTGCCGCGTCGGGAACACAACGTTTTGCACCCTTGAATAGCTGGCCTGACAATGCGAATCTCGACAAGGCCCGCTTGCTGCTTTGGCCAGTAAAACAGAAATATGGAAAGAAAATTTCTTGGGCCGATTTGATGATTCTGGCGGGAAATTGTGCTTTGGAATCCATGGGGTTCAAGACCTTTGGTTTTGCTGGTGGACGCGAGGATGTTTGGGAGCCTGAACAAGACATCTATTGGGGTTCGGAGAGTGAATGGTTGGGTGACAAACGTTACGAGGGCGACCGGGAATTGGAAAATCCACTAGGAGCTGTTCAGATGGGATTGATTTATGTGAATCCTCAAGGGCCTAATGGAAATCCTGATCCGGTAGCCGCGGCCCGCGATATCCGTGAAACTTTTGGTCGCATGGCCATGAACGATGAAGAAACTGTCGCCCTTATTGCGGGCGGACACACTTTTGGCAAGACCCATGGTGCTGCAGATCCTGATAAATATGTAGAACGGGAACCAGCAGCTGCAGGTATTGAAGAACAGAGTTTGGGCTGGAAAAACAACTATGGTAGTGGTAATGCCGGAGATGCCATTACCAGTGGATTGGAAGGAGCTTGGACGAGCACACCAACAAAGTGGAGCAACAATTTTTTCTGGAACCTGTTTGGCTACGAATGGGAACTTACCAAAAGTCCCGCTGGTGCACATCAATGGATACCCAAACATGGTGCCGGGGCTGAGAGTGTTCCAGATGCACATGATTCATCCAAACGTCATGCACCCGTAATGTTGACCACGGACCTTGCCTTAAGAATGGACCCTATATATGAACCTATTTCAAGGCGCTTTTATGAGGACCCCGATGAATTTGCTGAGGTTTTTGCCCGTGCATGGTTTAAGCTTACCCATCGGGATATGGGTCCGATTTCACGCTACCTTGGTCCAGAAGTTCCTAACGAAGAACTGATCTGGCAAGATCCAATCCCCGCCCTTGAACATGGGCTGATAGATGATAAGGACATCGCTGATTTGAAAGCAAATATCCTGGCCTCAGGATTGTCTGTTTCTGATTTGGTCACAACGGCTTGGGCCTCGGCATCAACGTTCCGTGGTTCTGATAAACGTGGCGGAGCCAATGGTGCTCGTATTCGCCTTGCTCCCCAGAAAGATTGGGAAGTTAACAACCCCGCCCAATTGGCAACAGTATTAAAGTCGCTTGAAGGTATTCAAACAGCGTTCAACGATGCCCAGTCCGGAGGCAAGAGGGTCTCACTTGCAGATTTGATTGTATTGGGAGGGTGTGCTGGAATCGAACAGGCGGCCAAGAATTCGGGACAGGATGTCACCGTACCTTTTAAAGTGGGTCGTGCAGATGCTTCACAAGAGCAAACTGATATTGAATCTTTTGCTGTATTGGAACCGTGGTCTGATGGGTTCCGTAATTATGCGAAGTCCAAGTATGCTACTTCAGTTGAGGAGATGTTGGTTGACAAGGCACAATTAATGACCCTTACCACACCTGAAATGACGGTACTTTTGGGAGGTATGCGTGTGCTCGACACGAACTTTGACAAGTCTAAACATGGTGTCTTTACCAATCGGCCAGAGGCGCTCACCAATGACTTTTTTGTGAACCTGCTCGATTTGGGTACTTCATGGAAGGCAACTTCTGAAGATCAAACTTTATTCGAAGGTCGTGACCGTACTACGGGCAAGCTTAAATGGTCTGGAACTCGCGCTGACCTAATCTTTGGCTCGAACTCAGAGCTTAGAGCAATAGCCGAAGTCTATGGAAGCGGGGATTCTAAAGAAAGGTTTGTAAAGGATTTTGTATCTGTATGGAACAAGGTGATGAACCTTGATCGGTTTTGACTTGGTTTAAAATCGGATACGATCAAGGTTCACAATATTGAATGGATTAATCTGATGGAAAATGAGTAATATTGATCAATGAAGGAAAATCAAGATCTTGATTTGATCAAACGTGTAAAGGCCTTGGCCGATACCGGACTTGTTTATGCGGAAGATGAGTACAATAAGGAACGCTATGAAGAACTAAGGGAAATTAGTTTAAAACTTTTGAGCAGTGTTTCTTCCCGCCCCATGTCGGTTCTTGACAACTTTTTTATGCCAGAGAAGGACTATCCGACGGCAAAGGTTGATGTTAGGGGATTTGTTTTGAACGATGAAAATAAGATTCTAATGGCCAAGGAAAGTTTAGATGGCAAATGGTCAATCCCCGGAGGTTGGGCCGATATCGGATATACACCTTCCGAAGTAGTGGTAAAGGAAATTGGAGAGGAAACTGGCTTAAAGTGTGAGGTCGATAGATTAATGGCAGTTTATGATAAGCGAATGCATCCACATCCTCCTCAACCTTTTTATATTTACAAACTGATTTTCTTATGTAAAATGAAAGGTGGCCAACTAAAACATGGGTTTGATATGGAAGGTGCAGCATTTTTTCCGATAGATGATTTACCTGAATTATCGGAAGACAGGATTGTGGAATCCCAATTGAGACAGCTCTATAAAAAGGCGACCGAAAATGATAAGAATGTATATTTTGATTAAGTTATGAAGCATCGAGAACTTGATATTGCCTTGATACAAAGTCAGTTGGTTTGGGAAAACCCAAAGCAGAACAGGCTAGATTTCTCCGATAAGATTTCAAAGCTGACCAAGGAGGTTGATTTAATCGTTCTGCCGGAAATGTTTTCGACGGGCTTTACGATGACACCGGATAATGTTCCTAAAGAGGAAGGTCAAAAAACGGTGGATTGGATGCTTCAGGAGTCCAAAAAGATCAACGCGGCGATTGTAGGAAGTATTCCGTTTTTTGAAAATGGGGATTATGTCAACCGTCTTTTTTTTGTCGAGCCCAATGGAAAAATTTCACACTATGATAAGCGGCATACGTTCACTTTGACAGGGGAGGACAAAGTATACAAAGCGGGCAAGGAGAAATTGATTGTAGAATATCAGGGGTTTAGAATATGCCCTTTGATTTGTTACGACCTTCGCTTTCCAGTTTGGGCAAGGAATGTTGAGAACTATGATGTTCTGATCTATGTGGCCAACTGGCCTATGCCAAGGGTTTCGGCATGGGATTCCTTATTAAAAGCTCGTGCCATCGAGAACATGTCATACTGTATTGGTGTAAACCGATGTGGTGAAGATGAGGGAGGGTATCAATATACAGGACATTCAGCCGTTTACGATAGCCTTGGGGAATGCCTGGTTTTTTCTGAAAAAGAAGAGGTTCTTTATACTACGTTAAGTAAGGAACATGTTTCGCAAACCAGAAACAAATTAAAATTTTTGGAAGATCGGGACTGGTTTAATCTAGCAACGTAAACGTTACGGGGAATTCCCAATTCGCCCTCATTTCAATCACGCCAGGGTAATAGCTCACTTTTTCGGGCTGTATTTTTTTGAGGTAATTTCCGGTATCCCATTGGCCGTTGCCATTTGCGTCAAAAATTACGCGTATCAGATATTTTGAAGGGTCAATGTTATTGAACTCGAAGATCTGGGGCTCTTTGGCATAAATTTCTTGTTCGGTTTTTCCTTTCTCATCAGTGAGTTGAACAATTAATGGGTAACTATCAATTGCACTGATAATGGTCAGGCTAAGATTGCCATAATCCGCATAGCTTTTCGTTCTTAATCCAAAGTTCAAAGTGTCATTGACATTACCGAAAAAATCGGTAATTGCTTCTGGGAAGATGCTAAGTTGATACACTTCGCTAGGTTCTACGCTAAAATCAAAATCCAACTTATTGCCGATACCATCTAAGCTTACCTTAAAATCTACGGCCGTCGAATCTTTGTTGATCAGACTCATTTTGGTAGAATCAATTTGGACAAGGGGTATATTTGCCTGAATATTAAAAGGCTCGTTAAAACTCAAAGAACTTCTTTGGTTTGCGCTTAGCACTAAAGAATCTGGACCAATCTTACGTTTTTTGACGGTAAAGGTATCAATGACCTTTAAGGTTTCATTCTTAATCGTAAAGATGAGCGAATCCATTTCAAAAGGAGTGAACCAATAATTCAGTGTATCCTTATCCTGTTCTTTGGTAATTCTGGTTTTGACCGTATCCGGTAAAACGGATAAGGTGGATATTTCAATATCCTTTCCATCGCCGTAATAGCCAAATATGATTTTATTACTGGCTGCAAGCTTTGGTACAGGAATCTTATAATCTTGAACTTCCTTGAACATCGTAAGTAGATATGTCGAATCTGTTGGCAGTGAAATTGTATCCTGGATAAAGGCAATTTTGTCGGTGTTTTGGTCGAACATATTGTTTTTGGACTCATCTTTAAGTCCGAACATGGCGTATTTACCTTCCTTAAGGTTGCTAAGTGTAAAAATCACTGCACTATCCAAAGTATTGGTTATATAGTTTGGGGGCTTTTTATAAATGGTGGAATCGGTATACGCCGAATCAATCTCATAGAGCATCACACTAATGAATTCATCGACCTTTTTATTAAAGGCATCCTTGACCGCTCCTCTGACTTCCAGGGAATCAATATAACTTCCAGTGGAAAAGACATACGTTAAAAAGCTATTGGGATTACCTTCATTATTATCGACAATGCTTTGGCCAAAATTAAGGGTGTAGGTGGTATTCTCCTGTAGGGTATCCTTTATTTTTATTTCAATGAATTTATTGGCCCCACCCTGGGGAGTTATATCAGGTAAATATTTAAGTGGTGGGGAAACTATAAGCTGTTCCTGAACGTCTTTCAGTTTTACCAATTCATCAAAGTACAATCTAATTTTGGTAGCCTTAAAATTGATGGTCATATTCTCTGGCTCGGCCTGTAACCAGACGGGAGCGGTTACATCTTTGGGACCACCGGTTGGCCTACCTCTTCTTGCACATTGCATTAATGCCGTAACAATAAAAAAGAAGAAAATGTATACAAAAAGGCGTTTGAACATTCGTTTAATAATCTAAAGGACAAAGTAACAACATAATTTAGAAAATGTCTTTAAGAATTAACATTGTGTAAAGGTGAACTCTTTTAAATTTTTTGGATTGTAGCGAAAATTAGAGCTTTTATGTCCGGGTGAGGACTTTTTCAAGTTGTATAGCAGGGCCATAGAAGGAAAAAAAGACAAAAAGTGGGTGCAAAAGAGAAGTTTATTAGCCAATTGAAAAAGTTTAAACGATTTCGGATATTCGAAAAGAATGAATAGGGAAATGGTGCGCTTAGGTCAAGGGAACAACAGCCATACTGGTTATGTAAATTGTAATTCCCTTTACATCTTTTAAGGTGTTGGCACAAATTTCCATGGTTGCTCCTGTGGTAATGACATCATCGACAAGGAGAACATTTTTATTTTCCAATACTTTTGGATTGGAAAGTACAAACAAAGCCTTGTTCTGATGCCATCGTCCTATTCTTCCTTTTCTGGTCTGTGTTTTGGTATTGGATGTTTTAATGAGCCCTTCCTCTAAAAATTCCGCGTTTAAGTGGTAAGCAAGTCTTTTGCCAAATTCCGAAACTTGATTATACCCTCTTTTTCTGCGTCTTTTCTTGTGTAAAGGCACAGGAATAACAATATCAATTGGGGCTATACAATTGTTTTCTGCAATAACCTGGCCATGCCAATCTCCCAAAAAAGTGCCAATACGTTCTTGATTTCTATATTTTAAGTGATGAATGAGGTTTTTTACGATACCATTTTCAATAAAAAAGAGAAAGGAATTTGCTTTTTCAATGTTAATTCGCCCATAAAAAATGCGGTCTACCGTGTTTTCTTCGTTGAAACTGTATTCGGTGAGTGGTAATTGATTTCGACAAACGGTACACAGCAGGTACTCTCCTCTATATAAATGGGCATTACATCCAAAACACACCTCCGGGAGTAGGATTGAGTTGATATCATTTAGTATATTTGATAGCTTAGAGTACAACGAATCTTATGTATTAATAACCTGCTTAAAGCCGACTTGTATAGATGGACGGACAAGATAATAAATTCAATTATAAAATAATTCTTGCTGCTTTGGTTGCCGTGATCATTGGCATACTTATTGCCTTTTATTATAGTTATGTCCAATCCAAAACGGAAATCAGCTTTTTGGAGCAGGAGAAACAGATATTGGTCAAGGATCTTACCTTGGTGAAAGCTGATGTCGATAGACTTACGGCTCAAAATGAAGTGAACGAAATTGAAATACAAGGGGCCCAATATGAAGTGCAAAAATTGTTGGACTCCGTAGGTAGGCTCACTTTTACCATTGGGAAATTAAGGGAATTCAAATCCGTACTTCGCAGACTTGAGGCAAGAAATGATAGTCTTAAATTAAAGAACAACTTTCTTAGGTATAATAACATGCTTCTTGCGGAAAAGTATGAGAAATCCCAGGAACAAATGGATGAATTAATACGAACAAGCAATTCAATTGCTGAAGCTGAGGCCCTGCAACGCCAAAAAATCCTAGAACTTAACCGAGAGCTTAAGACCAAAAGTTACTTAAAACTTGAAGATGCTGAAGGCACTGGATATAGATTACGTGGTGGAAAACCTATAAAAACCAATAAGGCTTCCGTTATTGAAAAATTAAGAGGTGCGGTCACCATAATGGAAGACCCGACCATGGTAAATAAGGAAAAGGTCCTTTATTTTCAATTTCTAGGGCCAAATATGGGTGTAATTGAAGATAATGCCAACACCATTATAGTGAATGGCAACGTGTACAGCAAAAGGGTAGAGTTGATTTTCATGGGTGAAAAGACCGTTGTTATGGACTTTATCACTATTCCAGCAGGATCTTTAAAAGCCGGAAACTATACCTTGAATGTCTTTGAGAATGAAAGATTGCTCGACTCCACAGAATTTCAATTAAAATAATAACGGGCTTTTAGGGGAAAATTCTATTTTTGCCAAATGGCAAAGCAAGAAGACGATTTTAAAAAGGTAATTTCCCATGCAAAGGAGTACGGTTATGTATTCCAATCCAGCGAAATATATGATGGATTAAGTGCCGTTTACGACTACGCGCAGAACGGAGCAGAACTCAAAAAGAACATTAGGGAATATTGGTGGAAGGCCATGGTACAGCTCAATGAGAATATTATTGGGATAGACGCGGCTATTCTTATGCACCCAACAACTTGGAAAGCCTCTGGCCATGTTGATGCTTTCAACGACCCTTTGATTGATAATAAGGATTCTAAAAAAAGATACCGTGCCGATGTTTTGGTTGAAGACTATGTTGCCAAGATTGAAGGTAAGGTGGAAAAGGAAGTCGCTAAGGCCGCCAAACGTTTTGGGGATTCCTTTGATAAAAAGCAGTTTTTGGCTACCAACCAGAGAGTGGTTGAATATCAAGAAAAGGCAAATTCTATATTAAAGAGATTGGGTAGGTCCTTGGAAAATGAAGATCTGGTCGATGTAAAAAGGCTGATTGAGGAATTGGATATAGCTTGCCCAATGTCAGGTTCAAAAAATTGGACGGATGTGAAGCAGTTCAACCTTATGTTCGGGACCAAACTTGGGGCCAGTGCCGAAAGCGCAATGGATCTTTACCTAAGGCCGGAAACGGCACAGGGTATTTTTGTCAACTTTTTGAATGTCCAGAAAACAGGTCGAATGAAAATTCCTTTTGGGATTGC
>JAGLKG010000501.1 GCA_023141835.1 Maribacter sp.
TTTTCTCCTTGAAGGTATGATAAAATCAAATAATTCAGGGAATAACGAGTGTTCCTACCGAACCGGATTTTAATGTAACAGCATATGATTCCTTACCCAATTGTACGTACACCTTGCTTTCTTCTTCTGTCTTATTTTGAATAAGGACCACTTTTTCACCTTGTGGGGTTTTAAAAGCTACGTTTGGAATGTTTTCAACTAGATTTGAGGCAATGCGATGTGAACCACTTGGAACAAATTTAGAAGCTTGTGCAACAATATAGTATGCCGGATTTCTGGTAATTTGGTCACCTGTAATCGTAATTGCTCCCAAGCATCTATCACAACCGCCACGATCAGTATGTGGGTCTTGGTTTTCGTCGTTTGCTAGATTCCATTCCAAAACTGTCTTACACCAATTACGGCTTGCACCTATAATCAGATTTTCAATATGCCAACTGAAATCTTTTGCGAAATCTCCCGGTGCACCAATCCATTGTTCCGTGAAATACAAGTTTTTATTAGGATGTGCTTTATGTACTTCCGAAAGGGCATTTATGGTACCTCCATATAAATGAAAGGCAGAACCATCAATGTATTTAGCAACCTCAGGGTCATTTAAAATTGAAATGGGGTAATCAGGTCTGTCAGCGTTATGGTCATAAACTACTATTTTGGTGCTAATGTCTTTTTTTTCAAAAGCCGGCCCCAAGCTATTTTTAATAAATTCTGCTTGCTGGTCTTCCAACATGAGTAAACTTGGGTTGTTACCGGGATGAAGGGGTTCGTTTTGAATGGTAAGTGCATCTATAGTAATCCCCTCACTTTTCATTGCCCCTATATATGTAGTCAAATAATGGGCATATACATCGTGATATTCCATTTTTAAGCTACCGCCTCGGGTATCATTATTGTCTTTCATCCATTTGGGAGGAGACCATGGCGAAGCCATAATTTGGATTTTTGGTGAGATTTTAAGGATTTCCTTTAAGGTTGGAATCAAGTATAAGGTGTCATAGGCTAATGAGAATTTTTCAAGCTGTACATCGGTTTCACCATTAGCCAGGTCATTATAGGACCAGGGAGCCTCATCCAAATCTGAGGCGCCTACGCTAATGCGCAGATAATTAATGCCGATTTGATTGGAATCCCTTCCGAAAAGTTCTTGAAGCAATTTATGTCGTGTATCTTCTGACATTTTTTGAAGATGCAAGGCGCTGCCACCAGTGAGCGTAAAGCCAAACCCGTCCATTTGTTGATAAACTTGGGTTGTGTCAATACTAATTGTAGTCCCTATTGGTTTTACTCCACTTGAAGTGACGGGCTGTTTTTCCAATAAACTTTGTTGGTCAAGGGTAGTGACATATAAATTAGCTGAAGGTCTTTGGTCAACTGGGTCTGCTGATTCACCACAGCCAAAAAAAATGATTAGTAATAAGAACAATGCTAATGTTGATAATCGATGATACCTTCTAACGGTCATATTTTCATTATTTTTCATAAAGGTAATTAGAATCGGTTCACATGTTTTAATCCTATTCAAGTTTACTCTACATTTTACCCTTAAAAAAGAAAAGAATGAGATTTGGTGCTAAAAAAGTATCATTAAAAATGATTAAAAAGGTAGCTATTCAGAACTGTAAAAATTAGATTTGATTCAATCAAATGAAGTAGGGAATAAAAAGTACATATTGAAAATATCAAAGTTGATGAAATTCGCTTATCCTTTTATCCTGGTTATGTTATTAGGGTTGATCGGTTGTGAAAAACCAGTTACCCAGTTGTATGTTGGCACCAATGCCCAAACAAAGGAGCTAGATGCAAAGGTGGTTGTATTTAACTCGATTCAGGCTGCTTTGGATGAAACCATTAAAATCCAGAAGGAAAATGAGAAATCGCTTGTTGTCATTCATATTTTGGAAGGGGAATATTGGCTGTCATCTCCGCTCAAAATAAGCCCAGAACATGGACCTTTGCGTATTGTTGGCCAAGGCTCTGACAAGACTATTGTTAAAGGCTCCAAGCTGATTAAACTGCAATGGGAGAAGTTTGATAATCATATATGGACAGCCCAATTGGACGCTAATGAAGACTTTGATCAGCTTTTTGTAAATGGTAAACAGCAGGTTTTGGCAAGATACCCAAACTATGATGAGTTGGGTGGGCATTGGCTGGGACATGCTTCTGATGCGATTTCAAAGGAAAGGGTGAAAACTTGGGAAAATCCCCAAGGTGCCTTAGTGCATGCTATGCACAGTGGAGAATGGGGAGGGTTTCATTACAAGGCCTCAGGTGTTGATGAAGAAGGAGAACTTATTTTAAATGGAGGCCATCAAAACAATAGACCTTCTAAAATGCACGAAAAGTATAGGATGGTCGAGAATGTATTCGAGGAATTGGATAATCCAGGTGAGTGGTTTTTGGATGAAAATTTCAAATTGTTTTACTGGCCTTTGAAAGACATGGAACTGGAAGATGCGAAGATTGAGATCGTACAGCAAAAACATTTATTGGAAATTATTGGAACTGAAGAGAACCCTATTCAGGATATTTCGGTTCAAGGAATTCGCTTTGAGCATGCCCAAAGAACCCTAATGGAAGAATATGAACCTCTTTTACGTAGTGATTGGACTATATATCGAGGAGCTGCCGTCTTTTTGGAGGGTACAAAAGATATCTCCATTGACAATTGTGAATTTGCCAATCTTGGGGGCAACGTAATCTTTGTAAGTAACTACAATCGCGGAGTTGCGATAACGAACAACCACATTCATGATTCGGGAGCAAGTGCCATTAGTTTTGTGGGAAATTCAAGCGCAGTACGTTCACCATCTTTTCAATATGGGCAGTATGTTGCTTTGGAGGAGATAGATACACTGCGTGGACCCAAGACCAACAATTATCCAAGTAACTCAAGAGTGGATAATAATCTGATTTACAGCATTGGTCGTGTTGAAAAACAAACAGCTGGAGTCCAAATTGCGATGGCAATGAAGATTACGGTAAGCAATAATAGTATTTATGATGTTCCTAGGGCA
>JAGLKG010000502.1 GCA_023141835.1 Maribacter sp.
GTCAACAGTCTTTCAAAGGATTCGAAAGACTCCCAGACGTATCTTTTGGCCAGCTCTTCGCCAGTCGTGGCATATTTAAAAGCCTGACTTCCCAAATATAAGGAGGTCCATAATCCATCATTGTCATTATCCTCGGAATGGGCCGATTGCATAGCTCCGGGCTTGCTATATCGTATCTCGTTTACCCAACCAAAACGCATATGGTATTTGCGGATATCGTCCTCTATTTTTTTTGTCTTTTCCGCTAGGGTCTGGGTGATGTATTTCACCTTGTTCAAACCAGTAGGTGTTAGAAAATAGAGGTCACCCTTACCGTCATTGGCGATGTCAATCACCTTGTTTTGATCCAACCATCGTCTACCTGAAAAATAGCGGTATCTGTCTTGCTCTTGTAAAAATGTCCCATTTTCAGATCCAAACCAGAGCTGGTTGCCAATCTGTCTTATATCGGTGATTTGAGGCGCGGGAAGCTTGTTGTTTTTCTCCAAAACAACTTGGCCTCTGTAAATATCAACGGCATAGAACCCATCTTTGGTTCCTACAAAAATTTCATTGTGTCTAAAGGTAATGGCAGTCATGCCCTTGCCTTTGTGTAGGGTTTTCCAATCCCCGTTTTCCAAGCTGTAAATGGCATCAGAGGTCAGGTAATAGAACTTTTTGTCATGTACATAAGCGTCTACAAAATCTCCTTTTGGCACTTTGTAATCTGATAATTTTTGGGTTCTTTGGTAGAGCGTGGTTTTTTTACTCCCTAACAATAGTACTTGGCCATTCTCATTGACCAAGATGCGCTGGTATTCATTTTTAGGGAAGTATTTATAAATGGTTCCCGCATGGGCGTTGGTCAAAAATTCATCGGCATACAGATAATAGAGATAGCCCGTTTCTTCTTGTACGGTTATATCTACTGGGATTTTCTTGGCCAACAAACGATAGAAGAGATCCTTTGAAAGTTCATTTTCATTATAGTCCCTATACAGCCCTTTATCGGTCAGCACATAAACGATTTCATTGTAATCGATGACCACTTTTTTAAGTTGGGCATCTTTTAACTCGTCGGGTAGGGTATACTTAACCGAGACAGCTTGTTTGAATGGTGCATCGATGACTTGGGCCATCAAGTTCATTGCAATCAGACCTATGGATACACATAAATAAAAACCTTTTTTCATAGTCAATTTTTAAAGGATATAAAGGTAAAAGATGATGCTGTGATACATTGCAGGTATTTTATTGGATTCATATCATTTTTTACCCTTGCAACAATTGTTGGGACACTTGTTTTTGCCATTGGCGGGTATCCCAATGTTAAGCCCAACCAATTATGACGGTACTGATACGAGGGGCGCCTTTAATCTTTGAATTGTCTTTATTTCCTTATATTTAGGGATAAAAGAAGTACTATTTTTATCTCTAAGTCAGAAGTAATTGAAAACATAATGGAAAATTATAAAAATACAAATCTTATGGATTGGGCTTCTGGAAAAGTAAAAGGCTTCAGAAGCAAGAATTTGATTCAAATGGAAAATGGTGGTTTGAAAAAAGTGAAAGTAGACTCTTTTGCTACTTACCCTTCTCACCTTCACCCAACTAAAACTGAATATATTTATGTTCTTGAAGGAAGTCCAAAAATAAGCATTGGTGGTGAAAACTATAATGGCGAAAAAGGTGATTTTTTCATTTTACCAAATTCAATAAAACATAGTATAGCTAATCCTTTTGATTCCGAATGTCTGCTTCTTGTTGGAGCCATAATTAATAAATAGAAAACTAAGGCTAATAATAAATGCTATTAAAACAGACGTTTATTATTGACGTTATAGAACGAACAGTTCCCTTCGGAAATTAACCCAAGTAGTGATATCCCATCTGTTGACAAAAAACTTAAGGCGTAATGACAACTCAGGACAATTTCTATCTTGACAAGCAAGAGCCAAACAAAAGCTGTTTGTTGGCTATGCGAAATATGGTACTGGGTTTTGATACCGATATTACAGAGACACGGAAATATAGAATGCCCTGCTTTTGTTATAAAGGAAAAATGTTTTGTTACCTCTGGGTAGATAAAGAAAGCAATGAACCCTATTTTCTTATGGTAGAGGGTAAACAGCTGCACCATCCTCAATTGGAAACAGGTACCCGTTCTAGAATGAAGATTTTCAGGGTAGACTCCAACACTGATTTGCCAATTTCCGCTATCTATATGATATTAAAAGAAGCCTTGGGTTTATATAAAAACGGAATGATAACAATCAAATGAATACCAAGGAACTACAAGTAAGCAACTATAGGAAACCCAGTCTTCGCATCCATTCTTCCATGCGATCGGGCCAGCTGGTAACGGGCAATTCTGTGGCGCGTAATCCGTAACCGTGGCCACCGCTTTCATAAATATGAAACTCTGCGGATACCTTGGCTTTTTTTAAGGCAATATACATTTCCGCCATCATGACGGGACCAAAATCATCATTGGTCACCACCATAAAGAAGGGCGGGCAATTCTCATTTACCTCAGCCTCTTTGGGCAGGCCACTGGTATAGATGGGTGCTGCGAAGTCTGGACGAAACGAGGCCTCGTCATGTAGGTCTACAGGCTTATAAAGTCGTTTGCTCGTTAGAGCGGTATACTTAACGGGAGTACCACCTGCTGAAAACCCTATGATACCCAGTTTGTTCGGGTCAATATCTATTTCCTTGGCCCGACTACGCACAAGGCTCATGGCACGTTGTCCGTCTTGGGCGGCGGCCATCCAACGGACGCCATTATTACGAGCTGCACCCGGCACCCTATATTTTAGAATTATGGCCGTAACCCCGATAGAATTCAACCATGCCGCAACCTCAGT
>JAGLKG010000503.1 GCA_023141835.1 Maribacter sp.
CTAAATTGAATAATGAAGATCAATTATACCCCCAAAGATTATCGCACTATAAAGAAATTTACATTGGTCATACCCCTGTTACACGAATGGGCAGGACAACCCCACAGAATGCAGCCAATGTTTGGAATATTGATACAGGAGCTGCATTCAAAGGCCCTTTATCAATTATAGACATAGATACAAAACAAATCTGGCAAAGCGATCCTGTATACACTTTTTACTCAAAAGAAAAAGGTAGAAATTAAAATTTGGAGCAACATTCCCATAATTCAAGTATATAATAACGTTCTTTGTTCAAAATTAGATTATGGTTACCAAGAACATACGGTTGGAAGTGATGCAGGCCATAGAGCCGAGAGTAGATGAATTTATGGATTCTTTCTTGATTCCCATAGAAGATATTTGGCAGCCTACAGACTTTCTTCCAGATCCGGAGAGTGGTAATTTTTTGGATGCTATTGAACAATTGCGGGAAGAGTCCAAAGAACTTGGATATGACTTTTGGGTAACCATGGTTGCCGATATGATTACTGAAGAGGCCTTGCCGACCTATGAATCGTGGTTAATGGATGTTGAAGGTGTAAACCAACACGATGGCAAGAAAAATGGATGGTCTAAATGGGTAAGGGCTTGGACAGCCGAGGAAAATCGTCATGGTGATGTACTTAATAAATATTTGTACCTATCGGGTCGGGTTAATATGCGTGAGGTAGAAATTACGACCCAACATTTAATTGCCGATGGATTTGATATAGGAACAGATAAAGACCCGTATAAAAACTTTGTATACACATCTTTTCAGGAATTAGCAACTAACATCTCGCATAAGAGGGTTGGGCAAATGGCCAGAAAGAAAGGCAATACCCTTTTGGGTAAGATGTGCACTATTATTGCAGGAGATGAAATGAGGCATCATTTGGCCTATAGAGAGTTCGTGAAGAATATTTTTGGCGAAGACCCTTCTGGTATGATGTTGGCCTTTGCCGATATGATGAAAAAGAAGATTGTGATGCCTGCCCATTTTTTACGTGAATCGGGGGGGTCTATTGGTACTGCTTTTGAAAATTTTTCGAACTGCGCTCAACGTTTAGGGGTGTACACGGCACAGGATTATATAGACATTCTTAGGAAGCTGAATGCTTTTTGGGAACTAGAGGCTGTTAGAAGTCTTTCCGATGAAGCTGAAAAAGCACGCGATTATTTAATCAAGCTTCCAGATAGGTTGCAACGAATTTCAGAGCGCATGTCTTTTCCACAAGACCAATATCATTTTAAGTGGGTAGAGGCAAACGGAACATTATAAAAACAAAAAGCCGATTCAATTTGAATCGGCTTTTTTAATACCATATATGGGGTTTATAATTTCCCGTGTTTATGTTTGTGTTGCCATTTGGCAAGCTCTTCCCACTTTCCTTCATATGCCATTTTGGCCTGCATGGGCCAAGATGCTGGATCGTGCATTTTATAGCGGTTTCCCGCTTTATCCAATACTTCATGGCATTTGGCCACCGCCACTTCGGAAAGTGCTTTCCAAGTGCTGATTCCCGAATCATGGAACATTCCCGCTATTTTTGGGCCAATACCCTCAACAATCTTTAAATCATCCTGTTTTATTGGTTTTCCCATTGCGGCTTTTGCAGCAGCGGAATCAAAATACTTTTCTGTATTTGTTGTGGTTGTCAATGAGGCTACTGCAGTTGTAGCAGTTCCGGCAGCTAAGGCCGAGGCTGCCGATAATTTATCATTACAAGCTTCCAAATTGGCCTTTAATATTCGGTTTTTCTCTTGTATAAGTATCCATTCTGCCTCATCGATACTAACCTTTTTATTCTTTTTGCCTATTAGATATCCCAAATAGGCACAAATAACGCCTACCAAAAGCGGAATGATCAAACACCAAATATTCATCTGTATAAAATCCATTTTTTAATAGTATTTAATTTATGGTGATAGTAGTTCTTCGATTTTTTGCTTTTCCCTCTTTCGTTGCATTGCCAGCAATGGGTTCCTCAAACCCTTTTGAAATTACCTTGATTCTACTCTCGGAAATACCGTTTTCCACAAGGTAAGCTTTAGCAAAATCGGCTCGGTTTTGTCCAATTTTCAAATTTCTGGCCTTCAGACCAGTATCATCAGTATGGCCTACCACTAATATCTTGGCTTTTTCGACTTTATCCAAATATCTAGAAATAGCGGCAAATTGTTGTCTTTGTTCATGCGTTAAAGTTATGGAAGTCTCAGCCGTATTAAAATGAAGCACCATGATATCATCCTTTATTTTTTGGGACAGCGTCTCGAGGGACTCATCGATATCGACCACCCTTTTTTCGAAGCTATAGCTTAAAGGCCCTTGATAAATACTTCCCTTAGCGACTAGTTCGTCCATTCGTCTGCCTATACTATTGATTTTCTTTGAGGGTATTCCTTGGGAGACAAAATAGTTCTTTACGGCATTGGATCGTGCCAAGCCCAAGTTTGGAAAGGCCGATAGGTTGTCCTCATCAGCTTTATGGTATCCGGTGATATTGATTGTTCTACCGGGATTGTTGCTCAAGTAGGTCTTTAATTCCATAATACCATCTTGTAGCCCCTTCGAAACGGGCATTAAAATTGCGGAAGAGGAAACATTAAAGTTAAAGTTCTCATTCACACTATACGCAAAGTCCTCATCACTAAAAGCAAAGGGATAGGGTATTACATTTAGGGTTGGAACATCTATTTCTTTTTTGACCTTACCGCATTCACTGCAAAAGTTGACATAAAAGTAGGAACCGACCAAAATAGTTATGAATATCCCGATGAGATTGGTCTTGTTTTTTACCATCGAAAAAAACGCTTGGTGTTTGTATTACAATGTATTAAAAAATACTTAAAATATGTTAAATAAAAGGGAGTAAATAATCTAAATCAATGAAGTAGGTTCTTTGGAAGCATTTTTTGCTAATTACCGATTATACAGTTTTTTATACCATTTATGTAAAAGTCAATTGCGGATCGGTAAATGTTAGTGAGATTCGTTTTAAAATATAAACACTACCCTATCTCTTCCGACAAAGTTCCGGTATTGAGATAGGGTTTTTTTGTGAGAGACTTGGAAGGATTCAAGGATTCTTTTACATGAAATACCAAAAACAACTCAAAAAGCAACAATCATACATTTCTTGGGGCCAATGGTACAGAAATACATGAGAAGTGCGACTTTAACCTTTAATTTTAGGTAACGGAGGATTTAAAGAATCAAAATACAAGTATATGAAAATGAAAAATTTCCTGACCTTCTGTTGTATGGTGATTATACTTGGGGCACAGGCATTGCTTGAAGGAAGTTGGAAGGTTGAGGAACCTAGAGGGCAACATGCAAAGACATAGATAAACAGTAGGTTTGGTCATCTACTACTTTAATTGTAATAGTTTGAGTTAGTTTAGTTGGTTAAGTAAACCCGCTGACGGTTTGAGCCAGTTTCATACTATGGGACGAAGGAACTGATCGGTCAGCGGGTTTCTTGTGTTTTATGACATTATTGTTTTTGAGAGATGACTGACCAAAAGATTTATTAAATGCATAAATAGTCCTAGACTTTGAAGAAATGGTTAAGGCAATCCGAACAGTTTTCTTTTAATATTGAGATATGCAATAATGCATGGAACATTCAAATAAATAAATTATGGGGACGAAGTTAAGTTTTTTCAAGTTTGGGTTATTGATAGTATCCATTGTATTAACATCTTGTTCTGCAGAGGATGGTGCAGATGGTGCTACTGGCCTACAAGGTCTACAAGGAACCGCAGGTGCTGATGGTGCTGATGGTGAAGACGGTCAGGATGGTAATGCCAATGTAATTTACTCGGATTGGTTTCAACCAAACGCATGGACAGGTGGAGGAACAGCATTTGCTTTTTTTGACCAAGCGGCCATTGATCTTACCCAAGAGGTTATTGATCAGGGGGCGGTATTGGCATATGCTAAATTGAGTGGAGACGGAACTAATGTTAGACCACTTCCGGCAGACACGGGCAGTGGATTATTCCTATGGAATTACCTGATTACGGGCGTTGAAAATATTCGCTTTACAGTCACGAGGACAGACGCAACAAGTAATGTTAATCCCACTGGCAATCAGTTTAGGTATGTCATTATTCCTGG
>JAGLKG010000504.1 GCA_023141835.1 Maribacter sp.
TCACTTATGGTTTGGGAAACAAGGTTATAGCCCTCTAAAAGTCCTCCTAAAATAAAAGTTCCTAGAATAAATGTTGCGGCGGTAATCCATCCCAAGGGAAGTAGGTTTTTCGTTTTCATAGTTTTTCGTTTTCAGGAAGACGAATCAAGGGTTTAAACGTTACATTCGTAAAAGGTCTAGTTGAATGTTTAATGAAAGGTTTTTTATTAGTATGGGATCAATGTGGCCTTTTCCGTTTCATCCAATCGGCCTACATCGACTGTGATTTTAGGGCATCTATATACATTATGGGACAGGGATTAAAAAATAGAGAGGAACAATCTTCTCAAAAGTTCAAAAAATCCATAAAGAAGTGCTAAGGCAAAAACCACAGTTCTCGTATTATCCCTAAAATCCTCTATAGCAGAACCTTTGATCCAAGGATGTTTTTCCTCGTCCCGATGATTTCTATAACCCATCCAAACACCCCAGCCGCCTACAAGAATCAAAACAACCAACCATTTAGGGTCATCGGACGACCATTCCGTAAAAAATTCCCACATGCTCAAATTTAGGAAAAACCACTTTACTTTCTTGTCCCACATTGTATATAGATGCCCATAATTTGGCCGGTTTAATAGGTTTTAAACGACTACAACCGTTTACAAACGAAAGTAAGTATTTTGTAACCGAATCGGTTTTGCAGTGTGTTCTAGGTTTGCAGTGTCGGGTCAAGGAGGCTCGGTAGTATTAACTGTTTAACCTTAAAATTAAATATTATGAACGCA
Source organism: Maribacter sp. (assembly GCA_023141835.1). Taxonomy (GTDB): domain Bacteria; phylum Bacteroidota; class Bacteroidia; order Flavobacteriales; family Flavobacteriaceae; genus Maribacter_A. Next base: position 768 of record JAGLKG010000504.1, read on the forward strand.
CTTAGAAACAAAGTACAGTTGATTGGAAATTTGGGCAACGACCCAGAAATTGTAAACTTGGATGGTGGCAATAAACTTGCCAAATTTTCCATCGCCACGAACGAGACTTACAAAAATGCAAAAGGTGAAAAAGTAACCGATACCCAATGGCATAATGTGGTTGCTTGGGGCAAGACCGCAGAGATTGTAGAGAACTACCTGACCAAGGGTAACGAGGTTGCTGTGGAAGGAAAGCTTATCCATCGCAGCTATGAGACCAAGGAAGGTGAAAAAAGGTATATCACCGAAATCAGATGCAACGAGCTTCTGATGTTGGGGAAGTAATATAAATACGCTTTCGCGTAGAGCACCGATAGATATCGGGGTTACGAAGCAATCTCATTTTGGAGCCGAATAGGACCTTTGTGAGATCGCTTCACTTCGTTCGCGAAAACGTTGAGATGTTTGTGGAGGTCGTGAAGATGTCAAGTTAACATAAGTAGAATGAAAAAATCATATGTTTATTTTATGACCAATAAAAACAACAATGTGATTTATACTGGGGTTACAACTAACTTGGTTAGGAGAACATACCAACATAAAACAAAATATTACCGTCGTGGATTTACCGCCCAATATAACTGCGATAAGTTGGTGTATTTCGAGGAATTTGATCATATCAAACTTGCAATGGCTAGAGAGAAGCAATTAAAGGCCGGAAATCGAAAGCGAAAAGAGGAATTAATACATTCCGTGAATCCCGAGTGGAAGGATTTATCGGATGGATGGTTGTTTTATTTTGAGTAAAACATCTTCATAAGGGGCGTAGTGATGAAGTAATCTCATTGAATTGGTAAATAAAACCGAGTGAGATCGTTTCACTGCATTAGCGGAAACGTTTAATGGGGTCGCTTCTCCCCATATGGTTATGGAAATTGATGAGATGTAGTCATTTCATTTGGATATTCAAATAAGACCTTAATTTGAGGGTGCGAAGGGGTTGTTTTCAATCATCAACCGAAGCTCCTACCATTTGCCTAAATTTCCATCCCGTTTGATCATTTACGGGTCCTTGGGTCTGCTTCATTAAAATGCCGATAATCTGTTCTTTGGGATCTGCAAAATATTGGGTATTAAAGTAACCGCCCCAATCGAAGGTGCCTATACTGCCTTCACCCCCAGCATCTTGCCCCTTGGAAGTTACCACGCCAAAAGCCAAACCATAGTGCTTGCTATTCCCTCCGAATAAATCTTTGGTTTGGTTGCCCATAATGCTCTGAACCGTGGTACGACTTAAAATGCGTTTACCATTCAATTCACCATGATTCAAATACATTTGCAGGAAGGTTGCATAATCTTTTGCGGAACTTGAGAGTCCTGCGCCACCTGAGAAAAACCGTTTTGCACCTTTTATTGGGTAATCGGTGTCATAGAATGTGACAGGATATTTCTGCCATTTACCATCTAACTTATTCTGTACAGAAACCAATCTGTCGTGCTTGTTTTTAGGAAGATAAAACCAAGTGTCTTCCATGCCCAAAGGTTTAAAGATTCGGGTTTTTAGAAATTTATCAAATGGCATTCCGGAAACAATTTCTATAAAATAGCCCAGAACATCCAGGCCTTCACTATAGGTGAATTGGTTTCCGGGATTATGGTGCAAAGGCAATTTGGCGAGCTTCTTTACACTTTCTTCAATACTTATATTTTCAGTTGTAAACA
>JAGLKG010000505.1 GCA_023141835.1 Maribacter sp.
TGCAGAATTCGCTACGGGATTCGTTTGGGTCAGATCCCCTGTCAAAACATTCGAAAGTTTAGGAAAATACCTTGTCGGATTTGTGGTTGGTCTTTGTGACCTGAAATTAGCACCACTGGGGTTTGTTGGTCCAAATGTTGCCTGGGTTACCACCCCATCATCTATCTGCTCCCATGCATAGGTGAGAACATCACCCACATCAACGTCCGTAGCACTTCCTGTCAAAGCAAATGCAGTTGATTTGGGAATAATAAAATTACCCGTTGAGGTGATAACCGGTGGTGTATTGGCGAGGTTGATTTCCTCGGCACAGCTTATGGTTTTAAGATAATCGGAAATCTGAAGTATGCTATAATAATGAAAATAATCGTCTCCATTGAGTGCCACGTTATTGACCCCGGTAATACCCGCATAACCCATAATCGTAGTCCCACTCCCGGGTTCAGCCTGCACTTGGGTACCCTCAGATTCAAAAGACCATGTATGGTTGGCACCAAATTGATGTCCTATTTCATGGGCCACATAATCCAAATCAAAAGTGTCTCCTATGGGATTTTCACTTGAAGAATAACCGCTACCCTTTCTATTATCGTTACAAACCGCTCCAACAAACCCCGCATTGCCCCCATTTACATCATTATGGAACAAATGTCCAATATCATAGTTGGGCGCTCCAATGCTGTCAGTAATAATGCCTTGGACCTGAGTATTGAGATTACCGTCATACGGGTCAGTCTCCCCATCCGTATAGATAATCTTATCATTATTTGCGACTAACTCCAAGGTTACCCCCAAATCTGATTCATAAATCTGATTCACTCTGGTAATTGTCGCATTTATGGCTGAAAGGGCATCGGCAACCGTACCTCCATGATATTCTGTATATTCACCTGACGCTGATATCGCAAGCCTGAATTTTCTAAGCACTTGATCATCAACCGGTTTTGCCGCTAAACCCGACAGCTCCTGTATTACGGAACCTTTGGTCGTGCAAATGAATTCCTTGCTTACGAAGTCATCATCATCACGGTTATAAACAATATATCTATTCTCTCCCGCTTTTTGCAAATAGGTATTGCCCTTATTGCCTGAATGAACAATCATACCTTGAATACCTCTATGCGACACGCTAAAACGCAATCTTTCCTTATTATTTTTCAGACTATAGCCAGAATAGGATTTAATAGACGGATATTTTTCGCTTAATTCCTTAGAAAACACCGGGGTCTCGGTAACGGCAAAAAGTACTATCTTCCCCTTTTCATTTGGGAAACCAACTGTCATATAACCGCTTTTGGATTTTTTTGTATCTCCAAGCTCCTTTCTAAAAAGACCTTCTTCAAAAGAAAAGACCTCACCTTTCTGAACCTTATACTTTTTGAAAATATGCCCCTTTAAATCATTTCCAGCTGCTTCCTGCTTCCAATAGTCACGCTGAGCAGATCCGTAAAAGGAAAGAAATAATATGGATATTGAAAAAACTAGACGTAATTTTGAAACCATTCAGAGGTTTTTAGCTCAATCTCAAATATAGGCCTTTTTATTTTTTATTTTAAGTGGTAACAGTCCAAAACATCACCAATTACGACAAAGAACACCCTACGGCCATAACCATTGGCACATTTGACGGCGTACACATAGGGCATCAAAAAATACTCCGGCGATTGATAAAGAACGCTAAACTATTGGATTTGAAATCCACAGTCCTTACCTTCTTTCCACATCCAAGAATGGTTTTACAAAAAGATGCCGATATTAAATTATTAAATACCATTGATGAAAAAATCAAGATTTTAGAAAGCCTAGGGCTTGATTATCTCATAATCCACCCTTTTACAAAGGAATTTTCTAGATTCTCGGCTACCGATTTCGTTCGCGACATCCTTGTAAATTCGTTAAGGACCAAAAAAATAATTATCGGTTATGATCATAGGTTTGGCAGAAATCGTGATGCAAACATTACTGACTTAATGGCTTTTGGCAGTACTTTGGATTTTGAGGTTGAAGAAATCCCTGCACAGGAAATCGATGAAGTATCTGTTAGCTCCACAAAAATCAGAAAGGCTTTGGAAGAGGGCGACGTTGAAACGGCAAACAAGTATTTGGGCTATTCCTATATGCTTACAGGACGCGTAAAAAAAGGCAAGGGTCTTGGCAAAAAGCTCAATTTCCCCACAGCCAATCTTTTTATTGAAGAACCTTATAAGTTAGTTCCCAAAAATGGGGTATATGTTGTTCAATGCACCATGGGGAAAGCCATTGTTTCAGGCATGATGAATATTGGCTTCAACCCTACTGTTTCTGGAAAGGAAAAGAGTATAGAAATACATTTTTTTGACCTTGAAAAGGATTTATACCATCAAAAACTACAAATAGATATTGTAGCAAGAATCCGTGATGAGCATAAGTTTGATTCTGTAGATTCGCTTAAAATCCAATTGCAAAAAGACAAACTTACCTCGCTCTCAATGCTGTCCCAATAAATGTTGAATCGATTACTTTTTTCGAAAGTCGACAATTCCCAATTGATTATTTTTAGGGTCTTTTTCGGAATATTGATCGCCTTGGAAAGTTTTGGGGCCATTGTGACAGGTTGGGTCAAAGAAATGCTGATCAACCCGCATTTCACTTTTACTTTTATAGGCTTTGATTGGTTTCAGCCATTGCCTGGTAATGGCATGTACTTTTATTTCTTCATTATGGGAACCTTGGGAATTTTCATCGCATTGGGTTTCAAATACAGGTTCAGTATTATAACTTTTACACTCCTGTGGATCGGCGTTTACCTAATGCAAAAATCGGCATATAACAACCATTATTATTTATTGGCATTGATTTCATTTCTTATGTGCCTGTTCCCGGCAAACAAAGGTTATTCTGTTGATGTAAAACAAAATCCCTCTATCCAAAGAGATGCAATGTACTCCTATGTGAAATGGGTAGTTGTTTTACAGGTTTTTCTAGTATATACCTATGCCTCAGTTGCCAAAATATATGGAGATTGGCTCGATTTCAGCGTTATTGAAATGCTCTTTAAGAATAAGGCCGATTATCCTCTTATAGGTGATTTATTGCAACAATCTTGGGTTCACAAAGTCGTTGGGGTTACCGGTATCGTATTTGATTTGTTGATTGTTCCTGCATTGCTTTGGAAACCCACCCGAAAAGCTGCCTTTATTTTATCACTTTTCTTTCATCTGTTCAATTCCTTGGTGTTTCAAATTGGAATTTTTCCATATTTAGCCTTGGCATTTACGGTGTTCTTTTTTGAGCCGGAGACTATTCGAAAAATCTTCTTCAAAAAAAAGAAACGCTACAAGGGAGGCGAAATTCATAGTCCAACCAATAAAGATCTGGTCTTGATTGTTGGTAGTATGTATTTTTTAATACAGCTACTGTTACCAATTCGCCACCATTTCATCAAGGATGATGTTTTATGGACCGAGGAAGGTCATCGAATGAGCTGGCGAATGATGCTTAGAAGTAGAACCGGTATCATACAGTTCAAAATAGTCGACAAGAAGACCGGCACATCCACTATACTACAATTGGATAACCATTTGACCAGAAAACAAAAAAGAAAGATTGCGGCTTACCCAGATTTTATTTGGCAGTATGCCCAATTACTCAAGAAAGAGTACGCTGCCAATGGCAATGACATCGCTGTTTATGCACAAAATTCGAAAGTAAGTATAAATGGTAGGCCGTATAAGGCTTTCATTGACCCCCAAGTAGATTTAGCCGCAGAAAAATGGAAGTTTTTTAGGCATCATGAATGGATATTTCCTTCGAACAAAAAGTAAACGTTTACATATTTTAAAAAGCCTGTGCCCTTTGACATAATTGCAAAGGCATTCCCCAAGGATCTCGGAGCATTACCAAAAGACTTCCATCCTCCTTTTTCACCTCTTCAACAAAAAGAGCACCTTGCTCTAATAATCTGGTTTTGTCTTGTTCCGCATTTTCAGAAACAAAGGCCACATGGAATGTTAACGGGTGCTGGGTCTTAAAATTGGTGATATGTTCATCCGGTCTAAAATAGAGCTCCATAATTACCCTACCTGAAGAATCTGCAAGAAAGGTCATAAATGGTGATTCTTTCTGTTCGCTCACTATCTTCAATCCCAGGTTCCCAGTATACCATTTAACAATTTCATCAATGTTATTTACGTTTAATGCAAAATGTTCGAATACCATCTATATTTGTTTTTAATTACATCCAAGATAAATATAGGTCTTAAATCACAGGATTAGTTTAAATTTGCACGATTAAAATCAAAATAAATGCTACAGTTACAGGCCATACGAGAGGAAAAGGACAATATCATAAACGCATTAAAAAAGCGAAATGTCGATGCAGTCCCATTATTGGAAAAGGTGTTACGGCTTGATGAAAAACGAAGAAATACCCAAACACAACTAGACAATATCCTCGCCGAATCAAACAAATTATCCAAGGAAATTGGCATGCTTTTTAAAAGTGGCAAAGCACAGGAAGCCAATATTCTGAAAGAAAAAACCGGTAGCTTAAAAGAAGATTCCAAAAAATTGGGCGATGCATTGAATGCCACAGCGGAAGAATTACAGACCCTACTCTATCAAATTCCGAATGTCCCCAACAATTTGGTTCCTACCGGAAATACCGAGGAAGATAACGAGGAAGTTTTCAAAGAAGGTGACATCCCTGTTTTGAATACCGATGCCCTTCCTCACTGGGAACTTGCAAAAAAATACGATATTATCGACTTTGAATTGGGTGTGAAAATCACTGGGGCTGGTTTTCCGGTCTATAAAGGTAAAGGTGCCCGTTTACAACGGGCCTTAATCGCTTATTTTTTGGATAAAAATACAGAAGCTGGCTATACCGAATTACAAGTGCCATATTTGGTCAATGAAGCCTCAGGCTATGGTACAGGACAATTGCCAGACAAGGAAGGGCAAATGTATCATGTGAGTGAAGACGACCTATACCTGATTCCCACAGCGGAAGTTCCTGTGACCAATATTTTTAGGGATGTTATATTGAATGAAGGTGATTTCCCGATTTGTTATACGGGATATACACCTTGTTTTAGAAGAGAGGCAGGCAGCTATGGCGCTCATGTTCGCGGACTGAATCGTTTACACCAATTTGACAAGGTAGAAATTGTTCGGGTAGAGCATCCCGATAATTCATATAAAGCCTTAGACGGAATGATAGAACATGTAAAAACCATTCTGCGTGAATTGAAACTTCCGTACCGAATACTACGTCTTTGCGGTGGAGATTTAGGTTTTACCTCTGCCCTTACCTATGATTTCGAGGTATTTTCAACAGCCCAAGATCGCTGGCTCGAAATTAGTTCAGTATCCAATTTTGAAGCATACCAGGCCAATAGATTAAAACTGAGGTTCAGGGATGCAAATGGCAAAAACCAATTGGCGCATACCTTAAACGGAAGCTCGTTGGCGTTGCCACGGGTTTTGGCTGGAATCCTTGAAAACTATCAGACTCCAGAAGGAATAAAAATCCCAGAAGTATTGATTCCCTATTGTGGTTTTGATGTCATAGATTGAATTTGGAAGAACGGAATGGTCACATATGCAAATAAACCCTGGGATTATTACCCAAGGTTTATTTCTTAAATCTTCCAAACGTGTATACGTTGACCTTGCTATCATTTCAAATGTGGAAACCTTTAATAATTAATTCCAATAGGGGCTGAGCGTTTAATACTTATCTTCCAAAATTACTCCAGCAACTTCTTTTGCCAAATACCAATATTTACTTAATTAAAAATTCATAATCATGAAATTTATTAACATGTATATACATAGGTACATATTTATATCTTAAAGGCTGTTTTGAAATATGTGATTAGTCCCGATAACTATCGGGATTACAGGCAATTTTTGAGGAAAAACGAGGCGAAATTTTTAAGCATAGCAGGGCTACGGTTCAAAATTTTAACGAAGTTGTGCGCAAAAAGGGACATAATAAAATAATTGACATATTTCAAAACAGCCTCTTAAAAACTACGCTACGTATTCTTGAGAATAAAATTCAATTTTCGTAAGAATATAATTCCAAAAAAAATCACCCGGGGACGTTGGTGAACTTGAATATTCCCTATATTTAAAGTAAACTTCCGTCCAATATGAGAAAGCCATACCAAGAACCCATTGTCTGCCTCTTTGGTATTTTACTGCTCCTTTCATTTCAAATTCCAAATCAAGAAAATCAACTTTTGCAAAATATAATAGATGAACTCATCATCTATAGTCAGAATGGAGGGGCGGAAAAAACATATTTACATACGGACAAGGATTTTTACACCAATGGGGAAACCATTTGGTTTAAAACGTATTTGGTCGACGGCATTACCCATAAGGCAAGTTCTAAAAGCAAAGTGGTATATGTTGAATTATTAGATGTCAAGGATAGCATTGTAGAACAACGAAAACTGTATGTTGATGCAATCGGGGCTTCCGGAGATATTCAAATTGGAGATAAAATCACTCCCGGTGATTATTATCTACGCTCTTATACCAAATTCATGCTCAACAACAAGGAACATATGTTCTTTGAAAAGAAAATCCCAATTTTAGTTCAAAAAATTGAATCCGATGTGAATCTTGAAAATCC
>JAGLKG010000506.1 GCA_023141835.1 Maribacter sp.
ATCAAAAATCAGGTTTTAATAATTGAAACACCACCAGTTCTAACCCAAAAACGGATATCGATAATCTTCTGGAGTCACAAAAGTCTCCTTAATCAATCTTGGGGAAACCCAGCGTAACAAATTTTGAGCTGAACCTGCCTTGTCGTTTGTGCCTGAAGCTCTTGCGCCCCCAAAGGGCTGTTGGCCAACAACTGCACCCGTGGGTTTGTCATTGATATAAAAGTTTCCGGCACTATTCTGTAAAGCCTTGGTGGCTTCATCAATGGCATAACGATCTGTAGACAAAACAGCTCCCGTCAAGGCGTATTCAGAGGTTTTGTCTATTAAGGTCAATGTTTTGGCCCAATCCTCATCATCATAAACATAAACCGTAACAACGGGTCCAAATAACTCGGTTTCCATAGTTGTGTATTTTGGGTCCGTGGTCAAAATCACGGTAGGCCCAATGAAATACCCTTTTGATTTATCGTAATTACCCCCAACCACTATTTCCGCATTCTTGTCTTTTTTGGCCTGGTCAATGTATTTTGCCAATTTGTCAAAGGAGCCTTCATGTATTACCGCAGTTATGAAATTGCCCATATCTTCTGGAGACCCCGGTTTGTTAAAGGAATTAACATCTTTCTTCACTAAATCTAAGATTTCCTTTGAGATGGATTTTGGCAGATATACCCTTGATGCTGCACTGCATTTCTGTCCTTGGAATTCAAAGGCACCGCGTGAGATTGCAGTAGCAACTTGTTGAGGTTTGGCCGTTGGATGTGCTAATATAAAATCCTTGCCGCCTGTTTCACCTACTATCCTTGGGTACGTTTTATAGGTATGGATGTTGGTTCCTATCTGTTTCCACAATTCCTTGAATACATGGGTGGACCCAGTAAAGTGTATACCGCTGAAATCAGAGCTATTCAAAACTGTTTCGGTAATCATTATTGGATCTCCGTATACTACATTGATGACTCCATCAGGAAGACCCGCTTCCTTGAAAACATCAACAATTACCTTAGCTGAAAAAATTTGACTATCGCTTGGCTTCCAAACCACGACATTTCCCATCATGGCTGCACTGGCGGGCAAGTTTCCAGCAATGGCTGTAAAGTTGAAGGGTGTTATGGCATAGACAAAACCTTCCAGTGGGCGATATTCTACCCTATTCCAAATACCTTCTGAAGAATCTGGTTGTTCTTCATAAATCTGTGACATATATTCCACATTAAAACGAAGAAAATCTATGAATTCACAGGCTGCATCAATTTCGGCTTGGTGAATGGTCTTTGACTGGGCAATCATAGTAGCCGCGTTTATTTTAGCCCTATATGGTCCAGCAATCAATTCGGCAGCTTTCAGAAAAATCGCTGCTCGCTGTTCCCAAGTCAAATTTGCCCAGGCATCCCTAGAATCAAGTGCATTTTCAATGGCCTTTGTAATATGTTTTTTATCAGCAAGATGATACTGGCCTACACTATGTTCATGGTCATGAGGGGGCGATATTGACCGGGTATTGCCTGTCTTTATTTCTTCGTTGCCAATGTAAAAGGGAATGTCTACCTGGCCACTGAAATATGATTTATATTGCTCTAATACTTCCTTTCGTTCCTGACTTCCTGGAGCATAACTTTTTATTGGCTCATTAAGTGCAGTCGGGACTTGAAAAAAACCTTTACCCATAGCTGTATTTTTAAGATTAAAAATCTGGCCAAAGGTACTGAATTGGCAATGGATAAAAAACTAAATAAAAGGGAAAAGAAAAATCAATTCAAGGCAAATGGAGCGCTGAATTTAAAGGTAGGAATATAGACTCTGAATTTTTCAGTAGAGCTAAAGTTCACCATATTATAATGGCCCTTCATAGCACCAATTGGTGATGCCAATAAGCAGCCTGAATTATACGTATGGGACTCGCCAGGCTTAATCACAGGTTTTTTGCCGATTACCCCTTCGCCATCTAGAATTTCAGTTTCGTTGAGGGAATCATAAATCTGCCAGTGACGAGAAGTTAACTGAACGGAATCCTTGCTTTGGTTTTCAATGGTAATGGTATAGCCAAATGCGAAATGCATTTTATAATTTTTGAAAAAAGTGCCTTCGAAACTCGTGTTTACCGAAATTTTAATGCCTTTTGTTACCTGTGTTATCATGTCTCCGCCTAGTCTATAATCAAACTTCCTGTAATCAAAAAGAATACCGAAATGCCTGCTAAAATAAAAAAAATCGAATTAAGAAATAGATATTTAACAATTGTTTTAAAAGTTTCCTGATAATAGAATTTTTGCATAGCCTTAAATGGGCAATTCGAAAAAAAAGACTATCAAAATCCATCCACAATCAGTATTGGAAATTGAATGTGCTAAGAAACTTATAATGAGCAAGATAAACAACAAAGATTGATTATGAAAGCTAATGGGCAGATGATCGGTATAATTGTATCTTTTTCTGATGTATGCCTGTGAAATACTAATTGTTCGGAAGAGGAGAAAGGGAAATGTCGTAAAAAGTAATTCTGAAGCCATAGCAACCAACAAAACCGAATCTTTATGTTTTATTGTCTTATCCAATACGTTGTATTCTCCGTTATTTTTAGAGAGTCAACTGTTTTGGAATTCCGCGGAATTTGAGCAGGTATCTGGGTATATGAAATAGTTTAGTTCACTTGGGGTTCACCCTCTTTAAAGATTGAATAGAGCTAATTAATTGCTTATATTTTGTGAGTTGGTTGAACCAACACCGATTATACTATCGTACAGCTCCCCAAAATTTCTATAGTAGACCAAAATTAGATAACTGTTTTCCGTAAAATGAAAATTACCAGAGATAGTATTCAAGTCAATTTGTCCATCTGCCCTTTGAATCACATATTTATAGTTATAAAAACCTTGTTTCAATTTTAGTGATACCTCCATCATACCATTCCTGTCATTGTAGGTCATTTTGTTTTCCTCGGTCAGGGCATAGTTATTGTGTTTTCCAAAAATATAAACCTCATCAATCCCTAGTTCCTCTGAATATGGAAGGCTAAAATGTATGTTGGTATACTCGGCCTCTCTCGAAACATTGTCTCCCTGCAAGGTGCGTATTACAAAATCACCATTAATGTCTGGATAGTAGGTATAGGGTCTGTTTGTCCTTGCCCTATCCGAAAATAGATAATGATTGTACAATTCCTCAAGTTCAATATGGGAGATTACCGAGCTGGGAGCCCTTAAATCTTTGGTGTCAAAATTCAAATACTCATTACCGCCAAAAAAGCTGGTTTCTTGGTCATATTTATAGACCAACTTGTTGCCTAGGGTAAATTGGGGGGTAATATTGTAAAGGGCGGTAGGCCAATGATAATTTTGTAGAATGGCAACTTTCACTTCTTTCTTGGGATTCACCAACCTAAAATTTGTGGCATTGACGTTAAATTGAACGACTTGCTTTTCATTCAAAAAAGAGAAGTCCCTAGAGCGTTTGACAATACCACCCACTTTGACCAAATCCTTGAATACAACGAACTTTCTAGAAAATTGAAGTTCATAACTACTATTGTATATTTCGAGTATGTAGTTTCCGCTTACTTTGAGTCGTACGTTGTTGTTGGGAATGGTTAATTTGTAGTTCGAGTAGGGCTGTAATGTTGTGTAACTATTTTCGTAATCTAGAATTCGCTGATTGTCAATACCATTAAGATATTGCGATTTCAATAATCTGGAAGGTGTCCAGTCATAATCGCAATGCACTATTTTGTAGTAGTAGTCTTGTTCATTGGCCAAAAGATCATCAAATTCCAAAAAAATGGGTTCACCAATTTGAACAACTGGAAATTGATCTTCTTTTTCCCCTTTAAAAATAACCGATTTAATATTTTCAGGGGGGGGTAATTCTTCCTGCACCTGTGCACTCATTGAAGGAACAAAAAGAAACAATAAAATTAGTCTAAGAAATAAGTGCATCTAATTACTTAATTTTAAGGCAAAGGTAGGCAAAAACCATACCTAACAAATTTACATCGATGTATTACCTAAATTTATGGGCGATAATTATGAATACTTTCCATTAAATGCTATTTTTGCCCGAAATTTCGTTAACCTAAGGTCTACAATAATATGTCTAAAGACATCCGAATAAAAAAGGGCTTGAATATTAACCTTGTAGGTGCTGCTGAACACACTACTTCAAAAGCCGTTTTGAGCAATGTTTATGCTATTAACCTGAATGATTTTCACGGCATTACTCCAAAAATGTTGGTGAAAGAAGGCGCGGAAGTGAAAGCTGGTGAGGCCCTTTTCTATAATAAGAACTGTGAGGACATGATGTTTGTTTCACCTGTTGGTGGTGAACTCATTGAAATTAATAGAGGAGCAAGGAGAAGGATACTTTCCCTTAAAATCCTTGCAGATAAAAAGCAGTCCGATAAAGATCATGGCATTCTGGATGTGACCAAGGCATCAGTACAAGAGATTAAGGGGTATTTGTTAAAATCAGGTTGTTGGCCCTTTATAAAACAGAGACCGTATGATATAATCGCCAATCCAGATACCAATCCTAAGGCTATTTTTATATCAGGATATACATCAGCACCGTTGGCTGCAGATAATGACTATGTACTTCAGGGTAAGGAAAAGGAGTTGCAGGCGGCAATATCAGTCTTGGGAAAATTAACTCAAGGGGCAGTGCATGTTTCTATTGGGAGTACATCAAAATCACCGTTGGCTGGTCTTGATGGTATAGAATTGCACAAGGTTTCCGGACCGCATCCCGCAGGTCTTGTGGGTACACAAATCAATAAAATAGACCCTATAAATAAGGGAGAGCTTATTTGGACAGTTTCACCGCAAGATTTGTTGATCATTGGAGAATTGATTCTTACGGGTAAATTCAATGCAGAGCGTATTAGTTGCTTTGGTCGGTTCATCTGTGAAGTCTCCAAAATATTATAAGACCAAAATTGGGACCGAAATTTCCACTTTCCTATATGGTAGTGGGGTAAACGATGATAACTTTAGGGTAATCAATGGTGATGTGCTAACAGGAAGTAAAAGCCGTCCAGATGGTTATTTAGGATTTTATAACAATACGGTTACCGCCATTCCTGAAGGCGATGATTATGAATTGTTTGGCTGGAGCAAGCCAATTTTTAATAAAATTTCAACGACTCGGGCATTGACTTTTTCCTGGTTACAACCTAATAAGAAATACCATCTAACTACCAATACCAATGGTGAACATAGGGCGTTTGTGGTGACAGGGCAATATGAAAAGGTTTTTCCAATGGACATTTTTCCTATGCAATTGTTGAAAGCATGTATGGTAAAAGATTTGGATGAAATGGAGCAATTGGGATTGTACGAAGTTGCCCCTGAGGATTTTTCCTTAACTGAATTCGTTTGCATATCCAAGCAACCCCATCAGCAGATAATTCGTGAAGGATTGGATTTATTACATAAAGAAATAGGTTAAAAGATGAGTGATAAAAGACTGACTTTTAAAAAGAGACTCCATATTCTAAAACATCATTATAGGGATAAGAAAATGGC
>JAGLKG010000507.1 GCA_023141835.1 Maribacter sp.
GGTCAAATTCAAAGTTTACGGTTTCCTTAAAAGGAAATCCTGTAGTCTCAACTATAGTAAGGTCTTTACCACCTGCTACTTTCATTGTAACTGTACTAGGTGCATACTGGAATGCAGCAACACCATTATCTGGAGTAGCATAAAACAAGTTCTGAAGAAATTTTGGCCAAGACTGGTGCATATTGGTTGTACAGCAGGGATATCCGGAAAGTATCCCAAAAACAAAATCGGTCCCTGCATGGCCGCCTGTTTGGAAGGAAGTTTCCAATTTATCGGTCAACTCCACCTGATTGGCAGCCTGAAAATATTGTCTGTTGGTATAGTCATCGGACGCTTGCGCAGGAAGGGCGTTGTAGGTTATTTTTTCCAAGAGGTCTGCAAACTCCATGTCACCCGTAATCTTTATCATGGTTTCTAACGAAAACATTTCTTCTGATATAGAACAAAACTCTACTCCTTTGGTTGGGTCTTTTCCATGCAAAGGTTCATCTCCTCCATACATCCCCTGTGGTTGTCCATGATATTTTTTAATATCTGAAAGGGCTTTTTTAACCGCTGAAATATATTTTTCCTTTGGTTCTTTCTGATAATAAACAACGGGCTGTTTTAAACCTTGGGCAAAATTTACCGTATGTATTCCGCCTATTTTCGAGACCGTAAGCGAATTGATCTCCGCCTGGTCGAAAGGATATCTTGTCATCTTCTGGTAGTGCCAAGGGGTAACCGGATCTTCATTATTTTCCTCGTTTAAAAAAACGGTCGTCCAGGGGAAGGTTTGCTCTTGAATGATTTCTCCTAAATCCAACAAAAATTCATCACCCGTAATATTGTACAACCAATAGACCACCTGAAGATTGTCTCCCCCTCTGCGATTTCCCCATAGCGATAAATGATCCAAAGGGCGATTGGGCAACTCTTTTAGCTGATACTTAAAGTAATTCGTAAGCGTTTCCAATACTCGTTCATCTCCGGTAGCACCGTAATATTGCTTCAATATTTTCAGCATCACCATTTTGGGCCACCAATCTTTTCTCTTACCCCGTTGCAGTCCGGCTTCTTGTTCAGGTTCTTTGTCAAAAGGCGTGGGACCTAAATACCCATTTTCTGCCTGATTATTGATTGTCCATTCTATCCAAGGTTGCACTTTGGCCTTCAATTCTGTATCATCCAAGATATAAGCGAGGGGTAATAGCCCGTCTATCCAATAGGGTCCTCTTTCCCAACCGTCGCCATCACCTCCTAACCAACCATTACGTTGGCCAACCACTTCTGGGTAAATCTCATCCAAATGTCCCGTCATTCCATTTTTCATTCGTTCCAACTGTTCCAACAACCATCCTTGTGGTTTAATGGTCCCTACAGGCAATTCCAGATAAGGTCTAGGTTTTAACGGACTTCTATTTTGTAGGTAATTGGATTCAGAAATGATAGACACTTCATCATCTTGGTTTTTTTCATTTTGATTACAGGAACTAAATAAGAATATGAAGGAGATTAATAGCACATGTTTTTTCATCTTGAGGAATTTAACTTTTTTATTCATCTTATTTCTTAACGAAGTTGATATTGTTTTTCTTGTTTAAAACCGTCGCATAAAACGGCCGATTGAAAGAACTGATTTGTAAAATTTTTAAAGTTCCAGAAAAGGTTCGTTTTAAGGGACTGATTATTTTTATTCTTAACTTTCTTCACCCCAACAAGGTAAAAAAATCAATTGTTAGTTCAACAATAGGATCATTCCAAAGTCATTTCTTTAGGGCAATTACTAAACACTAGGAAAACTTATCACTTTGATTTTAATAAAACAGTTCTGTAAGGAAATCAACTGGCATGGATAAATTTACTATTGGAAACATTATACCTTTAGTAAAATCGGTATCGAATGCGACATACTGTTATTTTGGACGAAAACTACTGTTTCCAGACCTCCACATATGGCGTCCATATTCTGTGCTAAGTCCTTCTCCTTACCTTCCTCTATCATGGGCAATCCGACGAATACAATATCGGATTGACCACTTTTTTGGTGCAGAATTTCTATAAAATTGCCAACGTTCACAATAATATTCACAGTTGCCGGTATTCTGGCTTCAAGCAACAAATCCTCAAGGCCTTTATTAAGTTTAGTTTGGAGTTCTTTATTTTTAACAATCGATAAAATCCGTATTTCCGAATTCTCCCATTGGCGGTTGAGTTTTAACAGATATGCCAACAATAACATAAGATCCCCGTTGTTCTGCTGACCGCGCCACCAAATGTCCACCATT
>JAGLKG010000508.1 GCA_023141835.1 Maribacter sp.
AGGATAGGTTCCTTCCTGCTCTATAGGGTTTTGTGTGGCCAAAACAAAATAAGGCAGCTCCAATTTATGCTGTTGACCGGCAATAGTAACAGCCCTTTCTTGCATAGCCTCCAACAATGCAGCCTGCGTTTTTGGAGGTGTACGGTTTATTTCATCTGCTAAGATTATATTGGAAAAAATAGGTCCTTTTATGAATTTGAAGTTGCGGTTTTGGTCTAAAATCTCGCTTCCCAAAATATCACTGGGCATTAAATCAGGGGTAAACTGAATTCTTTTAAAATCCAAACCCAATGTTTGGGCAATAGTGTTCACCATCAAAGTCTTGGCCAAACCAGGAACACCGATTAAAAGTGAATGACCTCCAGTATAGATTGAGAGCAAAATAAGGTCCACGACCTCTTTTTGTCCTATAATGACCTTGGCTATTTCCTGCTTAAGAGCAACATGTTTTTTGACTAAATTATTTATGGCCGTTACGTCTGACATGTACTACTCTTTTACCCAATTATTGGCAAAATCACAAGCTTTGTTCGATTCATTTACGCTTATATAGGTTTCCTCGATATGCTCACTCAACCATTTTTTAATGGCATTGAACTGTTTTTCTGTGAGTGCTAATTGCTGTATTTTCATATAGTCCTTGGCAAAATCAGCAACATGCTCATCGTATCTGTTGGTAACCCTAAGTATTTTGTATTTTGGCCCACCTCCCCTTGGATCTTGTTCGTATAGAGGATATGAAATTTCATCATCCTTCAAGTTTCTCACTTGGTTATAAAGCGCAGGATCCATTTTGGTGAGCTCAAATCTTGAATCATAGTTGACTGGATTTCGCAATAACCCCCCATCGAACTTAGTCTCTTTCTCATCAGAAAAGTTTTGGGCCGCCACTTCAAAAGTGTATTTGCCTTCACTTACATGTTTTCGAATGCTATCCAGTTCGGACTTGGCATCATCCAAAGATTCTTGGGAAATCTCAGGTTGTAATAATATATGTCTTACATCCCTTTCTTGCCCCCTCACTTTCTCAACAAATAATATATGGTATCCGAACATGGTCTCAAAAGGGTCAGAAATCTCTCCTTCCCGCAAACTAAACGCCACATCCTTAAACTCTTTCACATACCCTGATTCTTTGGTCACGGCTCCTATTGCGCCTCCTGTTGATTTAGATGGTCCCTGCGAGTATAAAATAGCTTTCACACTAAATTTAGCACCATTATCCTCAATATCCGACTTAATAGTGTTAAGCCTGTCAATAACTTTTTGTTTTTCCTCTTCTGTAGGCTTTGGTTGCTTGATTATCTGGGAAATTTCCATTTCCGCTCCAAAAACAGGCCTTTCGTTTTCCGGTATTTTATTAAAGAACTGCCTCACTTCCTCAGGTGTGATCTTAATCTCCGAAATAATATTGTTCTGCATTTTTTCGGATAACATCCGAAGCTTGTTTATCTTATTGATATCTTCTCTTAGGCTTGCCTCATCTTCCTTTTTATAAAATTTCAACAACTTTTCCATTGAGCCCATTTGTGTGACAAAAGACTGAATCTGTCTATCTGTGGTCAGGCCAACTTCATCGTCTGAAATAAGCAAACTATCCTGTACTGCCTGATGGGCGTACAAGCGATCTTCCATAAGTTTGCCTAAAAGGCCACATCTGGTAATATCCTCTATTGAAGCTCCCTGACTTTTAAGGTCAATCATGGTCTTTTCAATGTCCGATTCCAAAATGACATAATCACCTACTACCGAGGCAATACCGTCTAACTTTAATTTCTTAAAATTATGGGTTGAATCCTTTTTTACACCCACACTAGCCTCTAGAACGGGTTCTGGCGTTTCAATCTGCTTATTGGCAATTTCATCGGTCTCTTGACCAAGCATTATACCTGAAATTAACAAAAATGTAAAAAACAGAGTTTTTTTAGTTGTCTTGTGCATAGACTTCGAATTCTTTTTCTTTGATAGCTTCATCTATAATCTCGGTTTCCAATTGTCTAATGTAATCTAACTTTCTACGGTTGAGGAGTACCTGTTTTATGGATGGTTCAATATAAGACAATGGGGCAATGTCATTAACTTCCAATACTCCCATAATCTTTGCCAAATATACCCCTAATGAATCCTGCAATTCAAAAAATTGTGATTTTTTTAAGTATCTATTCTGATTTTCAAGGGTCAAGGGAGGAATTTCCTCAAGAACCCTTGGGGCACTCACCCAGATTGAGTCGTTAAAATGGAGCTTCTTGAATTGCACTCCAATAGAATCCAAATATCTGATATCATCAGACTGAAAGCTCTTCAACTTACTGATTACTATTTCCTTATTCAAAAATTGGATAGGCAATTCAATAAATCTAAGCTTGATGAGTCTTTCCTTTAATTTGAAATTCTCTTTCTCATTTTCATAAAATTGTTCCAATTGTGATTGACCTATAACCGTATCACTTCCCTGCCGAATCAGAGCCTCTTTATAGGCTCGAGTATACAAGTCTGTTTTGTAATCGGAGACCAGGGCATCGAACTCTGCCAACTTTTCCTCAGACAAATTAATCTTGGACTTGGAAAGCAGTAATTGCTTTGAAGCCCATTTGTTTATATAATTGGTAATAAATGCGGTGCTATCCGCTTTGGTCATTTCCTTGGTTATAAACGGGGTAACATCCTCTTTATATAAAAAAGATTCCCCAACCCGCGCTATAGGCTCACCTCCTGTTTGATCTTTCCAAAGAGGGCCACATGAAACAACGAGCAAGATCAGCGAATATCTAACTAAAAAAGATTTTTTTAATGCCAAAAACATCTCGCAAAAATAACAATTAGATGGCGTTAAACAAGTTATATAAGCTTTCATTAACACATTTTTGGCCAGCAGAAACATTATTTATTACATTAGTGGTACGAACCATTTGTGAATGAGGTACACCGGTGAAATAACGATTGAACGATCCCGTAATGGATTCATTATAAAATTGGACAATCTCGAGAATTTGAAACACTGGCAGAAAGGACTTGTTAGTTACAGATCCATATCTGACACCCAAGTCCAAAAGGGTGCAATAATGAAGCTAAACTACCCAATGGGAAAAAGGAGTGTGGTACTGGTAGAAACCATTCACAAAAGAAACCACCCCTTTGGATTTCACGTGACGAATGACGTTAAAGGCGTACACAATATTCAAAGGAATTAGTTTAGGGATATAGATGGGAAAATGACTAAATGAAAATCGGAATCAGAGTTTCAACTTTCGGGATTTTTAATTAAAAATAATGGCTTTTCTAATGCCAAGTGCCTTTAAAAAGCTATCCATAAAATATTCAAAGGATGTAAGGCCTTTATCGAAAAAGGTATTTCGGTAGCGAATCCTAAACCAACAACAATTATCTGTGAGCAGAAAAATCAAACTCATATGGGACTTTCGTGGTCCTACAGCCCAAAAGATTGCTGAGCACCATGAAATACACCTTAAAGAATATATGGCCTTCAAAGGTATTGGCTCGAATATTACTGGGTGCCAGCAAATAAATGAAATGTATAGTTTGGCTTTCATGGTCGTAAACGAAGAGGATATGATACAAGTACGGGATGCCTTGAAACCTCATCGTGGAGAACTTTACCAATAACGTTTATTTATTTCTCGACTAAGAGGCTGTTTTGAAATATGTGATTAGAATTATTACAGGCGATTTTTGAGGAAAAACGAGGCGAAATTTTTAAGCAT
>JAGLKG010000509.1 GCA_023141835.1 Maribacter sp.
ATGTCGAAGGGCCTGGATTACAGAAACATCCCTTACATTCGAAAGGATCATTGGACCTTAACCAGGGAAAGCCTTCTGAGGAGATTTTTGTTGAAGTTTTAAATGAGCCTATTGCCCAACGTAGCTTTTTAATGCACGAAGGTCGAAAAAGAACCCATTGTATCTCTATAGGTCATCCTCTAGGTATTCATTATTCTTATGACTTGGCATTGGGTTCGCTACTTCAAGTATGGAATGGCGATTTTATAGATGTTACCCAAATGTGGCATTCAAGAGGAGAAAAGCAACTAGGGGTCCCTATAGGTTTTAAGGTTTCATCACATGGGGATCAAGAATTTACTTTCCTTGGTAATGATAAGGCCAAGTGGCCTAATAGTTTGACGCCAAATGGTGATATCAAACAAATGGGTTATGAATTTGATGCGAATGGTATCCCTACATTTATACATAAGATTAAGGGAACGACTATAACAAATACATTTGCGCCCTCAAGTGGTGAAAGAGGCCTTGTACGAACTATTTCGACGGATGGCAAACACGATATTTGGCATAAAATTGGAGAAGGGGAAGAGATTAAAAAACTTCCTGATGGGACCTACGTTATCAACAATGAGAGCTTTTTTATCGACTTTTCTGGAAATGAATCACTTAAACCTGACATACGTGATTCCAATGGAAAGATGGAATTAGTATTGAAAATTCCAGCAGGAAAACAAGATATCAACTATAGTATCATCTGGTAAAAATATATAATATGCAGATTATCAATAAAATAACAGTAATTGTAATTCTTTTGGGCGTAAGTCAAATGGCCCAGGCACAGTCTCGTTCTGCAATGGCCCAAAAAGAATCCGAATATTATAAAATAGTGGATGTCCCTATTCCAGAGGAAGTGCTTTTGGAAGTTGGAGGTTTAGTCCTTACTGATGAGGATAAATTGGGTGTATCGACCAGAAGAGGTGATGTCTGGGTGATTGATAAGCCTTATGGTCAAAATCCAAAATATTCCAGATATGCCCAAGGATTACATGAGCCTTTGGGACTTAATTACAGGAATAAGGCTTTTTATCTTTCCCAAAGAGGTGAGTTGACCCGTCTTGAAGATAAGAATGGAGATGGAAAAGCAGATGTATACAAGACTATTTATTCGTGGCCATTATCTGGCAATTATCATGATTATTCGTATGGTCCTAAGTTTATGGACAATGGTGACATGTTGGTCACTTTGAATCTGTCTTGGATTGGTCACGGCGCTAGTTTATCCAAATGGAGAGGGTGGCTTTTACAAATTACCCCTGAAGGTGAAATGACCCCCATTGCCACAGGTTTACGATCTCCGTCAGGCTTTGAGATCAATGATAAAGGTGATGTGTTCTATACGGAAAATCAGGGTGACTGGGTAGGTTCGGGTAGAATGACACATTTGGAAAAGGGTGATTTTGCGGGCAATCCGGAAGGTCTCGTTTGGACTAACGATTCAAAGTCACCTTTAAAGCTGAAAATGGAAGATATAGAAAAAGAGTCTGGGCTAAGCCTTTATGAGTACTCTAAAAAAGTACCTGAACTAAAGGCACCCGCAATATGGTTTCCACATACCATATTGGGTATATCGACCTCTGATTTAATATACGATACTACACAAGGTAAATTTGGACCTTTCAAAGGGCAACTATTTGTGGGTGACCAAGGCCACAGTAAAATCATGCGTGTATTCATGGAAAAAGTGAACGGCGTATATCAAGGAGCTGCGTTTCCGTTTGTTGAAGGTTTTTCCTCTGGTATTTTACGTATGATCTGGGGTAGCGATAATAGCATGTTCGTTGGCATGACCAGTAGGGGATGGGCCGCTACGGGAAAAAAACCTTATGGGTTGCAAAGACTGGTTTGGAATGGCAAGACGCCCTTTGAAATAAAGACCATGAAGGCTAAGGATAACGGATTCGAACTCGAGTTTACGAAACCTGTTAATAGGGCAATTGCCGAAAATCCAGCGACCTATCAGATAACAAGCTTCAATTATAAATATCATTATAATTATGGAAGTCCCATAGTAGGTCAACAAAAGGGAGCGGTACAGAAAGTTGAAGTGTCGGAAGACGGACGTACAGTAAGGCTAACGATAGACGGAATGCGTTTGGGTTTTATACATCAATTGAAGGCCTCGAACTTAAAATCTAACAATGGAGAAAAGTTATTGCACGATACTGGTTATTATACGCTGAACGAGGTTCCTGGGGGTGAATTAAAGTCACCGCCCACGGAAAGCATGTCAGCCGCTATGAATGGCAAAGTACAGGTAAAAAGAACCAATGAAATGCCGTTGACTTGGACAGAAGGTTTTGATCGCCAGGTTGTCATAGGTACTAAACCCGGCCTAAAATATGATATTGAGGAACTCGTACTCGAGCGTGGCCAGAAAATAGAATTGACCTTCACTAACAATGACGATATGCTCCATAATCTGGTCATTACAGAAAAAGGACCTGAATCGGTCGATAAAGTGGCTGATTTGGCACTGAAGCTAGGGTTGGACGGAGCAGATATGAACTATGTGCCCGATTCGGATTTAGTGTTAGTGCACACTGGTATTTTGGAGCCAGGTTCATCTGAGAAAATTTATTTTCAAGCACCCCGTGAACCCGGGGAATATTGGATTGTATGCACCTTTCCAGGACATTCACAGACAATGAGGGTTAAACTTATTGTGAGATAGAAAAAAGAGGAAGCTATAGTTGTCATGGAAAAAAACCTTTCAAGATTCCCTGAAGAGAAATTAAATGCGATTTCCCATTCAGTTGGAATTGTTTTGGGTGTTTGTGGCCTTTGTCTTCTTCTGATCAATAATACCCATAAAACAGTTTATACCTCTTTAAGTATAGTTATTTATAGTATTTCGCTTATTTCCATGTTTACCGTATCGACTTTGTACCATGCAGTTTCAAAGACAAACCTCAAGCATAAATTGCGAGTTCTTGATCATATCAACATCTACCTTTTAATAGCGGGAACCTACACCCCACTTGCTTTAATAACATTGGAACAGAGCAATGGATGGATTATTTTTTATTGTGTATGGGGTATCGCTGGCATCGGTACAATATTGAAACTGTTTTTTACAGGAAAATTCGAAGTGGTCTCCCTTTTGCTCTATTTGGCAATGGGGTGGATAATCGTTATGGATTTTGAAAATCTTTTGACCAATACCTCAGATTTAGGAATCAATTTACTTTTTTCAGGCGGGGCTTTTTATACTTTGGGAATCCTTTTTTATGCTTGGAAAAAAATTCCACATAACCATTTTATATGGCACCTTTTCGTTTTAGGGGGAGCCATATGTCATTGGTTTTTTATTTACTACGACGTTATTTGATTGAATTAGTGGGTGGGTTTTTAAATTTTCCTATGGCTTGCCAATCGGCGAATCATCACACTTTAAGTCTCCAACAACATATTGTATACCATCCAAGAAGTACTGAAGCAATTCTGGATTATCCATACTTTGTGCATTGTGTGACGGAGAACTGTAAAATACCCTTCCCTTACCATGCCTCTTGATCCAAGAAACATAATTAATGTTAGTACTGACCTCTTTTCGCACACCTTCGAGTTTATCAACCTCTATATATAGTAGAGGTCTAAAGTTGTAATCAAAATACGCGTTTTTGAAAAAATAAGGTTCGTCAACGTGTGTTAGACCATTGCCCTTAAACGCTTTCACCAAAGGGTGGTTTTTGTCTACCTCTTTGACATGCATGCGCTGCTGTTTGGGATGGTAATCAAAACTTCCTCCAGTAATTTTACTGAACTCCATAGAGTTGTTCTGAACCGTAATCGCTCCATGCAATATCATCAACCCCCCACCTTTTGCTATATAATGTATTAGATTCTTCTCATATTCAGGGGCTTTCTCTGCGATCTCTACATCGGTAAGCGATGTGTTTTGTTGAAGCAAATCTTGAAAAAGGTCTCGATCAGGACCACTTGGATTTGAATTATTCAAGATAATCGCATCATATCTTTTGAGGTTTTTTTTCTCAAAATTTGAGATATCATACCCAATATGGACTTCGAACGCATTAGATTTCTTGGCAATAATTTTTAACATGGCAACGTTGTGGGGAATTGTCCAATGGTCAAACCCAGTAGCCTTGGAGAAAACCAATATTTTCTTTTTGTCTACATTTTTGACTGTTGGCTCGGCTGGAGCCAAACGTTCTATTTTGGCAAGCCATTCTTTCGAAATATCTAATTTCTTGATACTTTGGGCGCTAGAGGTTAAAATACCGAGGAATAGTGCTATGGTTAGGAGTATTGATCTATTTTTTTTCATGAGGTAAACTTTATTTTTGTTTAGAGGAATCTCGTACAATTAAACGATGCCTAAGACTTATGGAATTTGCAGATTGTAAATTAATATTGCCGTTGAGATGGCTGATAATACTTTGCACAGCCAGAACACCCATTTTATATCCCGGGTATTCAATAGTACTTAAAGAGGGGGTGACCAATTCGGAAATGGGATCGTTGTTAAAACCAATGATTTTTATATCCTCAGGAATCCGAAAGTTTTCCTTTTGCAGTTCTTTAATGCAATGGGCGGCAAAGGTATCACTGGCAACAAATACGCCATCAATAGGTTTTTTCGAGTTCTTTATATGGGCAATAACATCTTCGACCTTATTGGTATCTAGGTTTGTTTCTATTAATTTAGTATTGTCAAAACCCAGGCCATGGGCAAACAGTGCATTTTTGAATCCCTGAAAGCGATCGGCATACACGCTTCGTTTTAAATTGCCGCTAATATGTAGTATATTTTTGCACCCTTCTGAAATCAAATGTTCAGTGGCTTCATAGCCTGCTGTAACATTATCTATGACGATGGTAGAGCTATTGGCTAAATTATGCACCCTATCAAAGAATATAAGCGGCATTTCGCTTTGGGAAAAGGGGGTGAAATGATCATAATCAGTTGTGTCGTGAGCTAGAGAGACTAGAAGACCATCCACACCGCTATCATACAAAGTTTTTGTATTCAACTTCTCTTTTTCCATAGATTCCAAAGACTGACTGATAATGAGATTATAGCCCGCTTCATTAGCTACTTTTTCCATGCCGGCCAGAACGGTCGACATAAAGTAGGAATTAAGTCGAGGAACGATAACACCTAGGGCATTTGATTTTTGTTTACTTAGATTAACAGCAAACTTATTGACTTTATACCCCAATTCGCTTGCTTTCGAGATGACCCTTTGTTTGGTTTTTTTACTGATGGAGGGATGATTATTTAAACTTCTACTAACAGTACCTGGAGAAACTTTTAATTCCTCTGCCAAATCATAAATTGTAATTTTTTTTGCCATGAATGTTATAAAAACCTCGCAACAAATGTATGCAACTACATTTGAAATATTAAAAATTGAATTAAATAAAGTTAGATTTGGGGAAATTAATGAATAAATTAGATGTTTTTATGCTATAATTAAGTAGTTAACAGAACAAATATTGATGCAATCGGTTGCATTGTGTGAAGTAATTCGATAGTTTTGTTTTCAATGGTTTATTTTTATGTTAAAATAGTCCTGAATTCTATTCCTTACTCCATGAAATTTTATATTGTATTTATTTTCATTCTTCTTTTATCTTGTACAGAGAACGAGGATATCGTACGATTTTCTATTGAAAATAAAGGTGTTGAAACTCCGATTGAGTTGGATATCAATGGCATTGGTCTTACAGGAGCAGCGGGCGATATGACTTTATTTCGAAATGCTGGGGAGACGATGAACCCAATCCCATTTCAATTAGACACGATTGGTGCAAAGCGTATCTTGTTTATGTCCGGTAATCAAAAAGATGGAGAATATATTTTAAAAAGAAAAAAGAATTCCAACGCTGAACAAAGTGTTCAGGCCATTAAAGAAAAGGCGGATTTGACGCTTAGTTTAGGAAACAAAAATGTCCTGAGTTATCGTTATGGAATGACGTATCCACCAAAAGGAGTGGATTCTATTTATGGCAAATCAGGATACATACATCCCGTAATCACACCGCTTGGAGATACACTTTCGCGAATACAACCGCCCGACCATTTTCACCATTATGGTATATGGGGTCCATGGACGCATACCCAAATTAAAGGACAACAAGTCGATTTTTGGAATTTGGGTGACCGCAAGGGAACAGTGCTATTTAAGAAATTTAATTCAATGCTTTCAGGTCCTGTTTTTGGCTCCTTCAATGCCGTACAGGAACATATTGATTTCATTACGGAAAAAGAGGCACAGGTTGCCTTGAACGAAAATCTGAACGTAACGGTTTGGGATTTGAATAGAGAGGACCGATATATGTTCGATTATATTAGTTCTTTCAATTCACCCTTGGATGAAGGCATTCTATTTGAAGCGTATCGTTATGGCGGTGGCGTGGGAATGCGTTTCACGGAACGGTGGAAGGCCGACAACTGTTCGGTACTTACTTCAGAAGGAAATGATAGATTAACTGCGGATGGTACAAATGCAAAATGGTGCATAGTAAAAGGGGAATCTTCCGATGGTAAAGGTACCAATGGTATTCTTTTTATGAGTCATACAGAAAATCGAATGCATCCTGAACCTATGCGTATTTGGCCTATTGATGGAAACGGTGGCAGAGGTGATATGTTTTTTGAATTTTGTCCCATTCGACATGAGGAATGGAAAATTGAACCAGGTAAGGATTATCAATTAAAATATAGAATGGTTGTTTTCGAAGGTGATTTAACTGCTGAAGAAGCAGAAGCCTATTGGCAATCATTTGTAAATAAACCGCAAATTAATATCGTAAACAATTAAAAATGGAGCGTAGAAAATTTATTAATAAAACTGTACTGGGCACAACTGCTGCTGTTGGCTTTCCTTCAATAGTTCCTGCAAGCGTTTTTGGAAAAAATGCACCTAGTAATAAAATAAATATTGGTCAAATTGGCTGTGGCCGTATAGCACGAGGCCATGATATTAGGGATACTATTCGTTTTGATAATGCTAGGTATGTAGCCGTTTGTGATCTCGATTCAAAAAGAGCTGCTGATGCCAAAGCATTAGTGGATGGTTTTTATAAGGAAAAAACGGGTAAGGAAAAGTATATGGACACCAAGATTTATGACGATTATCGCGAAATGTTGGTAAACAAAGATATTGATGCAGTGGTCATAAGTACTCCAGACCATTGGCACTCTCAACCGGCGATGGAAGCTGCTTTGGCAGGGAAGGATATTTACCTACAGAAACCAACCTCACTTACCATCAAAGAAGGCCAACAACT
>JAGLKG010000051.1 GCA_023141835.1 Maribacter sp.
TTCCTGTTTTGATTATTTACCCAATACTACTTTGGGTATTCTCCAAAAAATATGGTTGGTCCCATTGGAAAGAACGATTGACAGGTAAAGTAATGTCAAAAGATACCTATTTAGCTCAAAATGCCGATGCGACATCCTTACCTTAAGGTACACCCAAGATTTAAATTAAATGGGTTTTCCGTTTCGTTCAAGGAATTGAATGAAGTAGGTTATAATCTTATAAAAGAGGGAGAGCCACATGAACAAATTGTAGGGCATTTTTTATTGGACTGGATAGATTACAGCCCAATATTACGAATTAGAACATCTGGGTCTACGGGTAGGCCCAAGCTTATTTCCTTGGAAAAGCAACTAATGATCAATTCTGCCTTGGCCACTGGGGCATTCTTTGATCTAAAACCCGGGGATTCTGCGTTGCTTTGTCTTTCCGCAGCATATATTGCCGGTAAGATGATGTTGGTAAGGGCAATGGTATTGGGGTTGGAGCTGGATTTAGTCCAACCTGCTTCGAACCCATTGTTAGGTAGTAATACGACCTATGATTTTTGTGCGATGGTACCCTTACAACTTGAAGCTGCCCTCAAGCAAATAAACCAAATAAAAAAGCTTATCGTTGGCGGTGCGCCAATTTCAAAAAAACTAAGGGAAAAAGTTCAACAAACAAGGGCACAGGTTTTTGAAACCTATGGAATGACCGAGACCATTACCCATATTGCAGTGAGAAAATTAGAACAAACTGTCTGTTCGAGCAGTGTCGAGAACTCATTTACCTTGCTTCCAGGTATTACGATAGAAAAGGACGAAAGAGATTGCCTGATAATCAATGCGCCAGATGTAAATCCCGAGACCATAGTTACCAATGATATTGTAAGGATTATTTCGGATACCCAATTTGAATGGCTTGGGCGTTATGACAATATCATAAACTCTGGTGGTGTGAAAATAATACCAGAGCGAATTGAAGGAAAGCTGGAATCAGTAATAGATAATCGGTTTTTTATTGCAGGAATGCCCGATGAGAAACTTGGGCAAAAAATAGTATTGATATTGGAAGGAGAAGTCGATAAAGTAGCTTTTCTAAAGAAACTAAAGTCTATGAAGGAGTTTGAGAAGTACGAAGTTCCCAAGGAAATAGTTTGTGTTACTGATTTTATTGAGACTGAAAATGGTAAAATAAACAGAATTAAAACTATAATCTATTCATAAAAGTAGTGTTCCCTAACGCGACGTTGCACTTTACTCAATTGTCATATTTAAATATACCATGGTATTGTAAGTTTATATCAAACTAAAAACTTTATACCATGAAAAATGTAGCTCTCTTTCTAGTACTTATGGCTTTTTCAATTTGTGTAAATGCCCAATCTTTAAAAATATCAGGGATTGTTTCCGACTCAACTGGCCCCTTACCTGGAGTAAATATTAGTGTTAAGGGAACAAGTAATACTATTCAAACAGATTTTGATGGGTATTATACCATCTCCGCCAAAACTGGTGAGATTCTAATCTTTTCATACATAGGTATGCATACCAAGGAAGTAAAGATTGGCAATACTACCTCTATTAATGTATTTTTAGAAGAAGATATCCATACACTGGACGAAGTTGTGGTTGTTGGCTACGCCACGCAAAAAAAGAGAAGTTTAACGAGCTCAGTTACTGTTGTCTCTGCATCTCAACTAAAGCGCAACAAGAAAAAAGCCTATCATCTATCCATAACACAACAATTGAAAGGAAAGGTTCCCGGTGCCCAAATAATAGGTAACAATGAGCCAACAATTCAAATTAGAGGGACAAACTCCAGATCAAATCGGGAACCATTATATGTCGTAGATGGAGTTCCTATTCGGCAGAAAAATAATAGTGTTGTTGCAAATATGAACGCTGATAGTATTGAAAAAGTGAACATCTACAAAGGTGCGAAGGCAAAAGCATTGTTTGGAAAATCTGCAAAAAACGGTTGCATCGTTATTACCACAAAAAATGGAAAATATCAAGTACAGAATGATGAAAACTATGCTAGAATTACAGAAAATCAATTCAAAAAAACAACTTTTGACCCACTTTCTACTTTTTCAATTGACGTTGATAAGGCCTCTTATAGTAATATAAGGAGACTAATTAATAACGGCCAAGAGATCCCATGGGATGCTGTTAAAATAGAAGAAATGGTAAACTATTTTGATTATGATTATCCTCAACCGAAGGATAAACATCCTTTTTCAATCAATACTGAGGTAGCTCAAACGCCGTGGAACAATGAAACCAAATTGGTTAGAATAGGTATTCAAGGAAAAGAATATTCACACGCGGAATTGCCCGCATCAAACCTAACATTTTTGATAGATGTTTCTGGATCAATGGGTTCAGCCAATAAACTACCCCTATTAAAGTCTGCATTTAGATTATTGGTAAATCAATTACGAGAAAAAGATAAGGTGTCAATAGTTGTCTATGCGGGAGCGGCTGGTGTCGTTTTGGAACCTACACGAGGAAGTGATAAAACACGGATTTTAAATTCACTTAATAATTTGGAAGCAGGTGGGTCAACTGCTGGGGGCCAAGGAATTAAACTTGCATACAAATTAGCTGAAAAGAATTTTGTAAAAAAAGGGAATAATAGGGTAATATTGGCGACTGATGGGGATTTTAACGTGGGAGCCTCATCAAATAAAGAGATGGAAGAACTTATTGAGGAAAAAAGAAAATCTGGGGTCTTCTTGTCCGTTCTAGGGTTTGGAATGGGAAACTACAAAGATTCTAAATTGGAGATTTTAGCTGATCAAGGAAATGGTAATCACGCTTATGTAGATTCTATGCAAGAAGCTCAGAAGGTTTTTGGAAAAGAATTTGGAGGTACTTTGTATACCATTGCAAAAGATGTGAAAATTCAAGTAGAATTTAATCCTGCTAAGGTTCAAGCATATAGACTAATAGGTTACGAAAATCGATTGTTAGAAGATGTAGATTTTATCGATGATACTAAAGATGCGGGTGAATTGGGTAGTGGTCATACAGTTACGGCTTTATACGAAGTAATACCTGTTGGTGTCATTAGCAATTTCATAAAGGAGACATTAGATTTAAAATATACTACGAACGAAAACAATAAGAACTATTCCGAAGAATTACTTACGGTAAAATTTAGGTACAAAAAGCCCAATGAAGAGAAGAGTATAGAAATGGTCAGTATATTGAATAATGATATTGTCAGTATGTCACCTGATTTTAAATTCTCATCGGCAGTGGCCTTATTCGGAATGCATTTAAGAAAATCGCAGTATAAAAATGATACAGTATTAAGTGATGTGATTAAACTGGCAGAGGCTGGCAGAGGGATTGATATAGATGGGTATAGGGCAGAATTTATAAGACTTATAAAAGCAAGGAATTTAAATTTATAGGATGTTTTTGGCCTCTTTTAAATCACATATTTTGTACTTTAAGGACCAAATTCGTATATGAAAAAATTATACTTCTTTACTTTAATTGTATTATGCCTCAGCAACGGAGTCAAGGCACAACAAATACTTCCTGAAAGAGAACGTGCAAGGGTTATCGATGAAATTCTGGAAGACCGCTTCAATAACCTTTTACCAGATTTGATGGATAAAACGGGTATTGATATGTGGGTTGTTATTTCCCGGGAATACAATGAAGACCCGGTTTTAAGAACCATGTTGCCCTCGACCTGGCTTAACGCTAGAAGACGTACTATTTTGGTCTTTTACAGAAACAAGCAAAAGAACACCATTGAGAAATTGGCAGTCGCACGATATAATGTGGGGGATAATATAGAATCGGCATGGGACAAGGAAAAAGAACCAAACCAATGGGCAAGGTTAATTCAGTTGATTGAGG
The DNA here is from genome assembly GCA_023141835.1 of Maribacter sp. GTDB lineage: Bacteria > Bacteroidota > Bacteroidia > Flavobacteriales > Flavobacteriaceae > Maribacter_A. The sequence continues at coordinate 3,862 of JAGLKG010000051.1, forward strand.
AGCGAAATCCGGCTAAAATTGGACTAAATTTTTCCAAAGACCACAACATAGCAGATGGACTCGATAAGACGGATTATGATGAGTTCATGCAAAACCTACCTAATAAACTCCATAAGAGAGTAGTTTCTGCAGAGCAATTGGCTGTTGGTTGGATTGAGACCCGTACCGAACGTGAAATGGTGATTTTTCATCAATTGGTAGATGTTACCCATGATATCATAGCCGAAGCATTTTCGGAAAAAATAATTACCGCTGGTATTACCACTACTACAGAAGTAGAATGGTGGATGCGCCAAAAGGTAACCGATTTGGGTTTGGAAACCTGGTTTCATCCAACGGTGGATGTGCAACGAACCAGTGACCAATTAGTAGGACATTTATATTCATTTTCTGGACGACCTGAAGATACAGTGATTCTTCCTGGTGACCTTTTACATTGCGATTTTGGAATTACCTATTTACGCTTGAATACAGATTGCCAGGAATTGGCCTATGTTTTAAAACCTGAAGAAAAGACTGCACCAAAATTTCTTGTTGACGGTTTAAAGGATGGGAATAAAGTACAAGATTTTTTAACTTCAAATATGATAGCGGGGAGAACGGGAAATGAGATTTTGGCAAAGGCACTTCAAGATGCAAAAGAGGAAGGACTTCGCCCTGCAATTTACACGCATCCGTTAGGGCTTTATGGTCATTCAGCAGGTACAACAATTGGTATGTGGGATGCCCAAGGGGGGGTCATGAAAGATGATGGTGAAATCTACCCTTTAAACCCCAATACGGTATATGCCATAGAGTTGAACACTACGGTAACTATCCCAGAATGGAAAAGGGATATTCGTATTATGCTTGAAGAAGCTGGTTTTTATGGTGAAAATGGTTTTCGCTATGTCAATGGCAGACAAACCGAATTGTTATTGATTCCTAGGGTGAAATCCCATCAGGGGAATTAAACCTGTAGCACCCCCATATTAAAAGGTTTATCTATTGGTGCATGGTTCGCGGCTTCAATGCCCATTGCAATCCATTTACGGGTTTCTAAAGGGTCAATAATGGCATCTGTCCATAATCGGGCAGCAGCATAGTATGGAGATACCTGGTCATCGTAACGTTCTTTAATTTTATTGAATAGAGCTTCCTCCTTGGCTTTGGTAATCGTTTCGCCCTTTTTTTTCAACGAGGCTTTTTCAATTTGCAATAAGACCTTGGCAGCCGAATTGCCGCTCATAACAGCAAGTTCGGCACTGGGCCATGCAGCAATGAGCCTTGGGTCATAGGCCTTTCCACACATGGCATAATTTCCGGCTCCATAACTATTCCCTATAATGATGGTGAACTTTGGCACCACCGAGTTACTTACCGCATTTACCATTTTTGCCCCATCCTTGATAATACCTCCCTGCTCACTTTTACTTCCGACCATGAAACCTGTAACATCCTGTAAAAACACTAATGGAATTTTCTTTTGATTACAATTCGCTATGAACCGTGTAGCCTTGTCCGCTGAATCTGAATAAATAACCCCACCAAACTGCATTTCTCCCTTAGTCGTCTTAACCACTTTTCGTTGATTGGCCACAATGCCAACTGCCCACCCATCTATACGGGCATAGCCAGTTAATAAAGTCTTTCCATAACCTTCTTTATATTCCTCGAAATCAGAACCATCCACTAATCGTTTGATGATTTCCCACATGTCATATTGCTCCGTTCTTGAGCCAGGAAGGATTCCATAGATATCCTCAATTCTTTCCTTGGGTTTTTGCGCTTTGTCGCGATTGAATCCGGCTTTATCAAAATCCCCGATTTTGTCAACGATGTTTTTTATTTTGTCCAATGCATCTTTGTCATCCTTGGCCTTATAATCCGTGACCCCACTTATTTCACTATGCGTGGTAGCCCCTCCCAAAGTTTCATTGTCAACCTCCTCCCCAATGGCAGCTTTTACCAAATAGCTCCCTGCCAAAAATATGCTTCCTGTTTTATCAACGATTATGGCTTCATCACTCATTATGGGAAGGTAGGCCCCACCTGCCACACAACTACCCATAATTGCCGCGATTTGGGTAATTCCCATGCTGCTCATTATTGCATTGTTCCTAAATATGCGTCCAAAATGTTCCTTATCAGGGAATATCTCATCCTGCATAGGTAGATATACTCCTGCGCTATCAACCAAATATATGATGGGCAATCGGTTTTCGATGGCAATTTCTTGCGCACGAAGGTTCTTTTTACCGGTTATGGGAAACCAAGCACCCGCCTTAACCGTTGCATCATTGGCTACGACCACACATAATTTTCCTTTAACGCGCCCTATTTTAACAACAACGCCACCAGACGGGCATCCACCATGTTCCTTGTACATGCCTTCGCCAACTAAGGCTCCGATTTCGATACTGGCTTCATCAGAGTCCAAAAGGTGGGCTACTCGCTCCCTAGCTGTCATTTTTCCTTGGGCATGTTGTTTTTCAATCCGGGATTTCCCCCCTCCCAATTTTACCTGGGCCAACCTTTTTTTGAGTTGTGCCAATTGCAGTTTATTATAATCTTCGTTTTTGTTGAACTTTAGGTTCATACTATATTGGTTTTCTAGAATCAAGGCTAAAGATAAGGAGTAAAATTGATTACATTTGGAAACAATTTAAATGAATATGCAAGAAAAAATACGATGGGGAATTGTAGGCCCGGGCGGTATCGCCCATAAGTTTGCAACAGACCTGGATATTGTTGGTGATGGAGAACTACTTGCCGTCGCTTCCAGGAATATTGATAAGGCGAGAGAGTTTGGAAACCAGTATCAAGCCAAATACGCCTTTGGTAGTTATGATGAACTGTTTAAATGTAATGAAGTCGATGTCATTTATATAGCTACCCCACATACTTTCCATAAGGAATTGAGTATACAGGCAATGAATCATGGCAAACATGTGCTTTGTGAAAAACCCATGGGAATCAATGTAGTAGAGGTAGAAGAAATGATTAAGGTGGCCAAAAGCAATAAAGTTTTTTTGATGGAAGCACTTTGGTCCAGGTTTAATCCGGCGATTCTAAAAACCAAAGGGTTAATAGAGGAAGGTGCCATTGGTGATATTGGTTATTTACATGCCGATTTTGCCTTTTATGCCTTGGATAGATCAGAAGAAGGAAGGGCGCTCAATCCGGATCTTGCTGGTGGCTCTTTGCTTGATATTGGTATTTACCCCATTTTTCTGTCCTATCTATTATTGGGTAAACCAGAAAAAATAGTATCGTCCTGTAAGTTTTATAAAACTGGGGCAGAGATACAAACTTCCATGATATTCGATTATGCGAATGCTCAAGCCATACTTTACAGTGGCTTCACATCAAATTCTGAGATGAAGGCTGAAATATCAGGAAGTAAGGGGTCAATTTATCTTCCTGGCAGATGGCATGAGGCTCAAGGATATTCTATAGAGAAAGACAATGAAATAGTGCATTTTGATTTGCCTACAAAAGGAATGGGGTATGCGCATGAGATTGATGAGGTACATACTTGTATTCGGTCGGGTAAATTACAAAGTGACCTGTGGAGCCATCAAAATAGTTTAGATTTGGCCCAATTGCTCGATACGGTGCGTACTCAAAACGGAATTACATTTCCTTCTGAACAATAAAGTTAGGGGATTGGAGAGTGATTTCTTCAAAAATGCCGATATTTGGGACTACCAAAATCCAAACCGAGGAAAAATGGAAATGAATAAAAATACCGTGCTCGCATGGGCGACTTTTATTATGATAATAGTAGGACTGGGATTAATTGCATTGGGTGCTTTTAGATACGATGAAGTTGCTGGATGGGGGTTTGCCTCGGTAGGTGTTGGTTTTTTTGCCATTGCATGGGTTTTTAACGCTTTAAAAGGCCGGGTTTGATTTAAGTTTCACTTCTTTTTAATTTAATCTTTTCTAGTATTATGTCAGACGATAAGAAAGTCATTTTCTCAATGTCTGGGGTTACCAAAACGTATAAAAATGCGAATACCCCAGTTCTAAAGAATATTTATCTCAGCTTTTTTTATGGGGCAAAGATTGGGATTCTGGGCCTCAACGGTTCAGGTAAGTCCACATTGTTGCGAATCATTGCTGGAGCGGATAAAAATTATCAAGGAGATGTAGTCTTCTCACCCGGTTATAATGTAGGTTATTTAGAACAGGAACCTAAACTGGACAATGAAAAAACGGTATTGGAAATTGTAAAAGAAGGGGTGGCGGAAACCGTTGCGGTGCTGGATGAATACAATAAGATCAACGATATGTTTGGTCTCCCAGAGGTTTATGAAGATGCCGATAAAATGCAAAAACTAATGGATAAGCAGGCCGTGCTCCAAGATAAGATAGATGCCTCGAATGCCTGGGAATTGGATACCAAACTTGAAATTGCCATGGATGCCCTACGGACTCCAGATCCCAATCAGAAGATTGGAGTACTCTCAGGTGGGGAAAGAAGACGTGTTGCCCTTTGCAGGCTATTGCTTCAAGAACCTGAAATTTTATTGTTGGATGAGCCCACCAACCACTTGGATGCTGAATCCGTACATTGGTTAGAACACCATTTAGCACAGTATAAAGGGACTGTCATAGCAGTTACGCATGACCGTTATTTCTTGGATAATGTGGCAGGATGGATTTTGGAATTGGACCGCGGTGAGGGTATTCCTTGGAAAGGTAATTATTCGAGTTGGTTGGATCAAAAATCCAAACGATTGGCTCAAGAAAGTAAGACCGCATCAAAACGCCAAAAGACATTAGAACGAGAATTGGAATGGGTTCGCCAGGGTGCCAAGGGAAGACAAACCAAACAAAAGGCACGTTTAAAGAGTTATGATAAGCTCATGAATCAGGACCAAAAACAGCTCGATGAAAAGCTGGAAATATACATTCCCAATGGGCCGCGTTTAGGAACCAATGTCATAGAAGCAAAGGGTGTAAGTAAAGGATACGAGGACAAATTGTTGTATGAAGATCTGAATTTTAAACTTCCCCAAGCGGGTATAGTTGGCGTTATTGGGCCAAACGGTGCTGGTAAGACCACCATATTTCGAATGATAATGGGTGAAGAGACATCAGATAAGGGAGAATTTGAAGTGGGGGAGACGGCGAAAATCGCGTATGTGGATCAAAGTCATTCAAATATAGATCCAGAGAAAACGATTTGGCAGAATTTTAGTGACGAACAAGAATTGGTGATGATGGGTGGCCGACAAGTAAATTCACGTGCCTATTTAAGTCGATTTAATTTTTCAGGAAGCGAGCAAAACAAAAAGGTAAATATGCTTTCTGGTGGAGAGCGGAACCGTTTACATTTGGCAATGACCTTAAAAGAAGAGGGCAATGTTTTGTTATTGGATGAGCCTACCAATGATTTGGATGTCAATACATTACGAGCATTGGAAGAAGGTTTGGAAAATTTTGCTGGTTGCGCTGTTGTTATTTCACACGACAGATGGTTTTTAGATAGGGTCTGTACCCACATCCTGGCCTTTGAAGGTGACTCCCAAGTCTATTTCTTCGAAGGTTCTTTCTCTGACTATGAAGAGAACAAGAAAAAACGTTTGGGTGGTGATTTGATTCCAAAGCGTATCAAATATAAGAAACTGATCCGATAGGATATTAGACCTGTCAGGTTTTGAAACTTGGCAGGGCTTTGTACGTCAAAAACTGTCCTTTGGATACCAATCCAATTGCACCACTTCTATCTCTGTGCTAGCCGTTTCTATCAATGCTTTGAATTTGGTAACATCGCTTACATCAGGCCTTCCCCTATAATGGTATGGATACACCTGCTTAGGCTTGAATTCAAGTACCGCATCGGCAGCACTTTCAATAGTCATGGTATAGGGTAGGTTCATACAGACAAATGCCTTATCGATATTCTGTAAAGTCCTCATTTCAGGTATATCCTCGGTATCTCCAGAGAAATATAGTCGTTGACTGCCAATATTAAGTACATAACCATTGCCGCGGCCTTTTTCATGAAATTTTTTGGCTTCTTTCCTTAAATTATACATGGGTATGGCTTCGACATTAATCCCATAGCGCCTCTTGCTTTCCCCGTTATTCAAGACATCGATTTGTGGCGTGAATACTTCTGGTATTTTATCTGCAACAGCCTGAGGGACCATTATTTTTGCCTTTGTTGTATTCAAGGCCTGGATGGTCTCCAAACTAAAATGGTCGCCATGAATATCGGTAACCAAAATCAAATCAGGATGTTTTTGGCCTTCAAAAGTACTTACTCCCCCAACAGGGTCAATATATATAGTGATGTTTTTCCATTCCAAAATTACTGTGGCATGCTCAATTGGAATAATTTTCAAGGAATTTTCATTTTGAATGTTGCTTTGTTGACGTGGCTGGGGTATTTCACTGACTTTAAGCTCGGGATCCGAATCTATTAAGGGCGTTACTTTTTTTTGGTCCTTACAGGCCATAAATGCCAAACTTACCAATACAACATAAATAATTCTTTTCATCGCTTATACTTTAGAGATTATAGTATCAATTCCATTTTCACATCACTTCGCACATAAGGAAGGTCCTTTTCCAATGCCACACCCTTGAATCCGAATTTTCTGTAAATGTGCATGGCAGCATCTAATTTGGTACTTGAATATAGGACAATTTTTTTCCATTTTTTGGAATGAGCGAATTCTATTGCGAATTCCAATAATCGTTGACCTATATTTAAGCCTTGGTATTCCGGATCTACTGCCATTTTTCCAAGTTCATAGGTGGTTTCATTTAATCTGATAAAAGAGAAACAGCCTACTACTTGGCCATCATATTCGGCAAGATATATGTATCCGCCTTGGTCGATTATAGACTTTTTACAATTTTCCAGAAGCAAAGTATCCTTAGGTTCCACATAGAAATACTTCTGAAGCCACGCTACGTTCAAATCACGAAACCTATTGATATACAAAGGATTAAAAGCTATTATTTTCAAAGGCATTCTTATCTATATTCAATATTTCCTTCATAAAGTTATGATTTGGATTTGGTTTATTTGGGAGAATGTTAATTTTTTTTAATCCAAAAAATCCAATCATAAAAATGAACCGTATATAGAACACGAACAAACACTTAATAAAAGTAAAAGGTTAATTAATTTTTAACATTATGACTGAGACAAAAAACAACAATGGATTAAAAGTATTGGCAGGTTTGCTAGGTGTAGTGCTTTTAGGTACAATTATCTACACGGTTAGTCTTTACCAAGACAAGAAGAAGACTGAAACCGATCTTACGGAGGAAAAGAATTTGGTAGTTGAGGATTTGAACAGTCTTAAGTCAGAATATGACAAAGCAATCCTAGAAAGCAATGCCACGAATGAAGAATTGGTATCGGCCAGGGACAATATTGCAAGATATATTGATTCGGTAAAAACTATGAAAGCAGATATTTCCTCTTTGTCCAGATATAGAAGACAAGTAGGAGTATTGAAAGCTGAAAGAAAACAATTGCTAAAGCAAGTGGATTCACTTACCAGGTCAAATACTATGATAGCCATGCAGCGTGATAGCACCTATGTTGAATTGGAAAAACAAACTGTATTTAATGATTCATTGGTTGTACAGAATACACAATTGGCAGATGCTGTTGAAAAAGGTTCAGCTTTGAATCTTTCCAAATTTAGTATTGATGCAGTCAGAGAGCGCAATAGCGGAAAATTGGTTTCAACATCAAGAGCTAAATCTACTGACAAGTTTAAGGTTTGTTTTACCGTTGCTGATAATGTAATCGCCGAAGCTGGTGATAGGGAATTTTTTGTGGAAGTTCTTGATCCCCAGGGTAATGTTCTTGGCGAGAGTTATTCCAAGACCAATGATGACGGTGCTTCTGTAACATATAGTAAAGGAACCAACTTTTACTACGAAAACAAGTCTTTGGATGTTTGTGATTATATCAACAAGCCATCTGGTGATTTCCAAAAAGGAAATTATATGGTTAATGTATATGATGATAAATTAAAATTATTGGGAACTTCTAAGTTCGCTTTGAAATAGAACACATAATCCATTAACTCAAAAAAGGGACAATCTTTATCGATTGTCCCTTTTTTTATTTGGGTATATTTTCAATGCGTTATTTTAAACCGCCCACCATATCCTCTGGTTTCACCCATTCATCATAGTCCTCAGCCGTGACATAGCCTAGGTTTATTGCTTCCTCCTTGAGTGTTGTACCGTTTTCATGTGCAGTATTTGCAATTTCAGCCGCTTTGTAGTATCCAATTTTGGTATTGAGCGCGGTAACCAACATTAAAGAATTGTTCAGCAATTCCTTAATCACTTCATGGTTTGGTTCTATGCCAGCTGCACAATTGACATCAAAGCTTAAACAGGCATCACCTAATAATTGTGCAGATTGCAAAATATTGGCGGCCATTACAGGTTTAAAGACATTGAGTTCATAATGGCCTTGGGTGCCTCCTATGGTAATGGCAACATCATTGCCCATTACTTGGGCACATACCATGGTAAGGGCCTCACATTGCGTTGGATTCACTTTTCCGGGCATGATAGAACTACCAGGTTCGTTGGCAGGGATAATTATTTCACCAATCCCTGAACGTGGTCCGGAAGCCATCATTCGAATGTCATTGGCAATTTTATTCAATGATACGGCCAATAGTTTTAAAGCTCCATGACTTTCAACTATGGCATCATGAGCTGCAAGGGCCTCAAATTTGTTGTTTGCCGTCTTAAAGGGTAACCCAGTGAATTTGGCAATGTACTTGGCTACAAGAACGTCATATCCATCTGGAGTATTAAGTCCGGTGCCAACGGCGGTACCTCCTAAAGCCAGTTCACTTAGATGATCCAAGGTATTGTCCAGGGCTTTTAAACCGTGTTCCAATTGTGATACATAGCCAGAAAATTCTTGTCCAAGGGTTAGGGGAGTGGCATCCATTAAATGGGTACGCCCAATTTTGACGATATCTTTAAAATCCTTGGATTTTTTTAGCAAGGTATCCTTAAATTGCTTCACCCCTGGAATTGTAACTTCCACAATTTTCTTGTAAGCAGCAATATGCATTCCTGTCGGGAATGTATCATTTGAAGATTGTGACTTGTTTACATCATCGTTGGGTTGTATGGTCTTCTCACCCTCCCCGATGATTTTTCCAGCTATTTCATGGGCCCTATTGGCGATTACCTCATTCACGTTCATGTTGCTTTGGGTGCCAGATCCTGTCTGCCAAATCACCAAAGGAAATTGTTCATCATGCTTTCCTGTCAAAATTTCATCACACACAGCGGCAATTAAATCTCTTTTGTCTTGGGGGAGTACTCCGAGGTCATGATTGGCAAAGGCTGCCGCTTTTTTGAGATATGCAAATCCGTAAACAATATCCAAGGGCATTGAGGCACCCGGGCCAATCTTAAAATTATTTCGGGAACGTTCTGTTTGTGCACCCCAATATTTGTCAGCTGGTACTTCAACTTGCCCCATTGTATCTTTTTCAATTCTAAAACTCATAACACGGTATTTTGGTTTATTACAAAGGTACTTCATTGATGAATTATTATCCCCTGTGCTAAACCAAAATTTTAGGAAAAGATGATTTTTTTTGCATTTGATTTGCTCGTTTAATTCTTTTCAAAGTATCTTTGTATCATAAAAATAGAAACAGATGTTCGAGTTCGATCAATATTTAGGATTTTTAGCGTTTTTGACCATTATAACCATAGGATTTTGGTTGATGATGTTTTTATTGATGTTCGTAGTGCCCTATTGGTTGGGTGGAAACATAATTGAATTTTGGAAGGAAAGACGTAAAGCCAAAAGAGCTGAGCGTTTAGAGGAATAAAAAAAGAAGCCGTTTGGCTTCTTTTTTGTTTATACTATTTATTGTATTCCTATCCTTCAAATTCGAATTCCTCACCTCCACCGCCGCCGTTTCTTTGACCGTTTCTATTTCTTTGATTTTGCGGCTGGTTGAATTTATACAAAAAGGAAAGCGTAACAGAGCGCTGTCTCCATTGAAACTCGCTATAAGTATTGACATTATCCGTTCTCGTGGTACTTCTTCTTTTGAACGTATTAAATAGGTCTCTTACATTCAGTGAAAGGGTGGCCTTGTCCTTTACTACATCTTTACTAAAAGCTAAATTGGTGCCTATCATACTCTTTCTTTTTGTTTGGGCACTTTCACTCGGCCCCCTATAAAATACGTTGGATTGAAAATCGATTTCACCCGGTAGCGGGAGCTTAGCACTGAATCTTGAGAACCAAGTGAAATTATCAGAATCAAAATTTTGAACAATCTGCTCATCAAGAAAATTAATATACGTATAATCACCTCTAAGTTGTCGCTGGAACAGGTTTAGGTTCCAACTTAACCTCCAACTTCTTTTTGGGACATAAGATGTTGTGAATTCCATGCCAAGTCTACTTTCGGTAGCCAAATTGATTGGGGTACGAACCTGTACGGGAATGTCAATGGTTTCTAAATTTTCAGGACTAATTGGTATTGTATTGTCAAACTTGGGGTTTTCTATTTCAACAAAATCCCCTCGCTCCTGGGTAATAAATTGAAAGACTCCTGAAGAGCGATTATAATATGCTGATGTATTAAATGTAACCTTATCCCATCTTTTCAAATAGCCAAGATCAAAGGCATTGGTATAGGTAGGGTCCAAATGGGGATTACCTTGAAACAGGTTAGTGTTACTAGAGCGAGAAGGAAAAGGATTTATAAAATATGAACGCGGTCTACGTAACCTTTTACTATAACTAATGGTCAGTTGCTCCTTTTCGGTAAATTCATAGCCTAAAAATAGAGAAGGAAACCAATCTACATATTTCTTTGTGCTTAATTCATTGGTATTCACCAGTTCTACTTCTATGTCTGAGGCTTCCATTCGTAAGCCTCCCAAGATATTGAACTTGTTGATTTTTGTCCCCAATTGGGTATAGGCTGAGTTTACATATTCTTTATAGTTAAGCTCATTGCTAAAATTCGGGTCACTATTTAGAATTCCGTTTTCAAGAATCCCAAAATCAAAGTCAGTATTGAAATTGTTGAAAGTCCCCCGGTACCCAAGTTCGAATTGGGATGTATTATCTTTTCCAAAGGGAAGAACATAATCCATTTGCACCAATTGCCTAATTTGTTCCTCATCATTCAATGTTTGTTCGGTGGGAAAGAAAGTGTTTTCACCAACAATTATTTCATCAATAATCGAATTCTCCAATTCTGCTCCTCTGGAGTATTGATAGTCCATGGTCAGTTCATGCCCATCTGTTTCGAACTTTTTCTTATAGTTTACTGAATATTGGACACTTTCATCGTCCTCGGTCTCTGTAGTATATCGGTTTCTCTCAATAGTAGGGTTGTTCGCAGCATCAAAATTGAAAAAGTCAATATCAGTAACGTCATCCCCATTCGATTTTCTATATACAAGTGAATTGGTAATACTGCTTGTGGAATCGATAAAAAGTTCAAATCCAATATTGGTATTGAATCCGTCCCTTGTTCGTTGATAGCTCCTAATTTCATCTTGAAAACTGGCAGTACTTCCATCGCGGTTAAAATTTTCCTGTTCAAAAAGCGCATTTCCGGGACCACTTCTATAGCGATATGAGGTATTGGTGAAAAAGTTGAATTTTTCACGTCTTAAATTCAAATTAACATTGGCACCATAACTTTTTGGATCTCCAACGTTTAGGCTAACCGACCCATTGATTCCTGCCGTTTTACTTTGCTTTAGTATTATATTGAGAATTCCTGCAGTGCCCTCAGCATCATACCTGGCAGAGGGGTTAGTAATTACTTCAACTTTTTCTATAGCCTCGGCGGGAAGTTGTTGCAAGGCTTCGGTACTTAGTCCTGATAGGGCAGAGGGTTTACCATTGATTAATATGCGAACACTTTCATTGCCTCTGAGACTAATATTTCCTTCGACATCTACAGAGACTGAAGGCACATTGTCTAGCACATCAGTGACAGATCCACCCCTAACAGTTAGATCCGTCCCTACGTTGTAGATTTTCTTATCTAATCTTAATTCTACGGTAGTACGTTCTCCTGTAACTTCAACACCTTCCAATTGTTCAACGTCAACAGAAAGTTTTATGTTTCCTAAATCAGTCGAGGCCCTAAAAGTCTGGGCATCTAACACGTAGGTTTTATAGGATATAAATTCAACCCTTACATTATATCCTCCAGGAAAGGTTTGCACATTGAATTTACCAGAAGCATCTGTAATTCCACCGGTAACCCTATCTGGATTTCGTAGGCTCTGAAGAATCAATGTAGCATATTCCAGCGGTTGACCTGTATCTTGATCTAACACTGTTCCCGTTATATTTATAGGATTTTGTCTTTGCCCTTGAGGTCTCTGTGAATACGAAATTAATGAAATGAGTACGAGTAATAACGAGAGTGTTTTTTTCATGAAATTTTTGGTAGTTAACCTTTATCGGTTTTTTTGTTTCTCTTTTTTTTCTTTTTCTTTTCCTTTTTCTTTTTCTCCTTCTGGGTTTTGGCCACTCCTTTTTTCTGAAGCGCAACAAAGGCATCGTATTTTTCTATTGGTAATCCAGCTTTAAGGTCTGCATCCTGTCGCTCGGTAATCTTTTCCATACCTTCCCGCATTTTCTCGGGAGTTAATTTCAATATTTGCATTTCAATACGTTCTTGCAAATACTTTTTCAGAGTAGCGGTCATAACAGCAATTTCGAAGGCATTTAATTCCAAGGCTTCTGCAATTCCCGGCATTTCTTTGTCTACTATTTGTTCTGCTGTTAAATGCTCTGGTTCTTTTTTTGTTTCCTGAATTTGTGGTATCCCTGTTCGTCCCCGGCCGTAACCATATCCACTACCATAGCCATAACCTCTTCCATAACCTCTTCCATAGCCTCTTCCATATCCATATTGCGCCTGTAATTCGGCTCCAGTAATCAATATTATAAATAGGGCAGCCAAGTATTTTATGTTCGTTTTCATTGTGTTGCTGATTAATTAGATTTCAAAAATAATTTAAGGTTTAACCGTGTAAGGTTAAAAATTTGTTAAATTGAAGTATTCTGCAAGGTAAGGGTCATTGATGGTAAATAAAGGTGCCGAACCCTGATTTTTTATTTTATAATTTGAAGATAATCGTTTAAAAAGCAGGGGAACGGATCCAAATTAATCCAATAGCTCATATATTTTTTCAGATGGTCTGCCAATAACTGCTTTAGTGCCTTTGATTATTATTGGTCTTTCTATCAATTTAGGATATGTAATCATGGCATCTAAAATTTCCTCTTCAGTCAAAACTCGACCCCTGAAATTCTCTTTCCAAATAGTCTCGTTTTTTCGCACCAATTGCTCCGCGGGCATGCTTAAGTATTCCAAAACCTTCCGTAGCTCATCTTTTGTGGGTACATCTTGCAAATATTTAATAACCTCGAATTCCTCGCTTGATTTTTCTAGAATCTCCAAACCTTGTCGAGACTTTGTACATCTGGGATTGTGATATATTTTAAGCATGTTTACTATATTTAGTATTTAGAAAATTAGGTTTAAAAAGGTTGTTTTGCCAACTGCCAACTGCCAACTGTATACTATTTACTGCTCTTCCTTCTGACCCATCATCATTAGAAAAGCTTTTAGGAATTGGTCTATATTACCATCCATTACGGCATCCACATTTCCTGTCTCTTCGGCCGTCCTAACATCTTTCACCAATTTATAAGGATGCATCACATAATTCCTGATTTGAGACCCCCATTCTATTTTCATTTTCGAGGATTCTATCTCTTTACGGGCCTCCATTTTTTTTCGAAGCTCAATCTCATACAATTGGGATTTAAGCATTTTCAACGCTGTAGCCCTATTGTCATGTTGTGAACGGGAATCAGAACATGAAATTTGAATGCCTGAGGGCTTATGAACCAGTTGTACTTTGGTTTCTACCTTATTCACATTTTGTCCTCCAGCACCACTAGACCTAGCAGTGGTTATTTCTATATCCGCTGGGTTTACCTCAATCTCTATACTGTCGTCAACTAATGGGTAGACATAGACCGACGCGAATGAAGTATGTCTCTTTGCATTACTGTCAAAAGGGGATATGCGCACCAAACGGTGCACTCCATTTTCTCCCTTGAGCCACCCAAAGGAAAATTCTCCATCAATTTCCAAGGTAACTGTTTTTATGCCAGCGACATCTCCTTCTTGGTAGTTAAGTTCTTTGACTTTGTAACCGTTTTTTTCGCTCCACATCATGTACATTCGCATGAGCATGGCCGCCCAATCACAACTTTCGGTACCGCCTGCCCCAGCCGTTATTTGCAAAATAGCTGTAAGTTCATCACCCTCTTCGGAGAGCATGTTTTTGAACTCGAGTTTTTCTATAAGGTCCGTGACTTTTTGGTATTGGTCGGTAACTTCATCCTCTGAAACTTCACCATCTTTTTGAAACTCCATCAACACCTCCAAGTCGCCTGCTAAATTCTGTGCGGTATTGTAGTCATCAACCCAATGTTTTTTGGATTGGATGAATTTCATATGTTCTTGGGCCTTTTTGGGGTCATCCCAAAAATCTGGAGCTAATGTTTTTTCCTCTTCGTTTTCTATTTCAATAAGCTTGGCATCTACGTCAAAGATACCTCCTTAACGCACCAAGACGCTCAATAAGACCTTTGGATTGATCTACTGTAATCATTGTAAAACATTTTTAGCAAAAATAGGATTTAACTATGGTTGTGCAATCTATTTTGTATAAATTTAATCCTGACTAACCCAAGCCAAAACCATTATGAAACACATTTATTTTTTTCTTTTGCTCTTATTTATCGGCCTTGCAAAGAGTGAAGCACAATTTACTGAAAAGAGCAAGGATTTTCAGAAGCTCGAAGGCTTTTTTGATTTTTATTACGATGATAAGAATGATAAGATGTATTTGGAGGTCGAAAATCTGGGTAAGGAATTTCTCTATGTATATTCCTTAAGTAGTGGAATAGGAAGTAATGATATAGGTCTTGATAGAGGCCAGCTTGGAAATGAACAAGTTGTTTTTTTTAGAAAAGCCGGGGGGAAATTGCTATTAGTGCAGCCCAATTTAAAGTTCAGGGCATTGACAGATAATGAATTGGAGCGTAAATCCGTTGAGCAGGCATTTGCAAAATCAATTCTTTTCGGCTTTAAGATCGAGGAAGAAAAAGAAGGGAAATATGTTATTGATATCACAGAGTTTTTGATGCAGGATGTCCATGGAGTTGCTACAAGATTAAAGCAGTCAGAGCAGGGTTCCTATAGTCTTGATACGACAAAAAGCGCATTTGCCATGGATCGTACAAAGGCCTTTCCAAAAAACATTGAGTTCGATGTGACATTAACTTTTAAAGGCGATGCCAAGGGAAGCCATATTAGGTCAGTTACTCCCAATGCCAATTTAGTTACGGTTGCCCAACATCATTCTTTTCTTGAATTGCCTGATGACAAATATCAAAAAAGAGCGTTTGACCCACGTTCAGGGTCGTATCCTACTTCCTATTATGATTATTCAACCCCTGTGCAGGAACACATTTTAAAAAGATTCATTACGCGCCATAGACTAGAAAAGAAAAACCCAAAGGCAGCAGTTAGCGAAGCTGTTGAGCCCATTGTTTATTATTTGGATAATGGTACCCCGGAGCCCATACGTTCCGCATTATTGGACGGAGGCCGATGGTGGAACCAGGCATTTGAAGCAGCAGGGTATAAAAATGCTTTTCAATTGATTATGTTACC
>JAGLKG010000510.1 GCA_023141835.1 Maribacter sp.
AGCTATCGGGATTGTGCGAATTCCTGAATGTGCAGAAATTTTTAGTTTCTTCATTTTCGGTAAACTATAAAATTTTAAATAGATGAAACGAAATTATAATACCTTAATTCTTTGCTTACTGTGCTGCACTTATATTAAGGTTTCAGCTCAAGACGACAATGAATCAATGCTCTGTATGGGCGATTATCAAACGGAAGAAGAAGCCGTAGAACAATTAAAGCGGATTAAATCGGAATTCAGCACATTAAAAGAATGGAAGAACCGGACACAAATCATTAGAAATGGAATACTTAAAGGCACAGAACTAGTACCTCTGCCCGACAAAACACCACTGAATCCGATATATAGAAATAAGCGGGAATACGACGGATATAGTGTCGAAAATGTGGCCATTGAAAGTTTGCCAGGTGTATTTGTGACGGGTAGTATCTACAGGCCGCTAGGTACCAAAGAAAAACTAGCAGGAATATTATGTTCACACGGCCATTGGAATGAGCCCAAAGATTATGGTCGCTACCGTGAGGATATGCAAAAACGCTGTGCAACCCTTGCTAAGATGGGTGCTGTAGTATTCGCTTACGATATGCTGGGCTATGGGGAGATGCGGGAGTGGGGCATTGTTCACCATCATCCCAAAACGCTTAAAACACAATTATGGAACAGCATTCGAGCATTGGACTTTATTTCTTCCCTACCGGATGTTGATGATAAAAGGTTGGCAGTGACTGGTGCATCCGGAGGAGGTACACAAGCATTTTTACTTACCGCCGTGGACGATCGCATTGCTGTTTCAGTTCCAGCGATAATGGTATCCGCTCATATGTTCGGTGGTTGTATAGGTGAAAGTGGTATGCCTATTCATAAAAGCAAGTCACATGAAACAAATAATGTAGAAATAGCGGCATTGGCTGCACCAAGGCCCATGCTACTCATTTCGGATGGTGGCGATTGGACGCTCAATAATCCCAAAGTAGAATATCCGTATATCCGAGATGTATATAAGCTTTATGGAAAAGAAGAATTGGTCGAAAACTGGCATTTGCCAAACGATAAACATGACTATGGTTATTCAAAACGAGAAGGCATGTACCCTTTTATGGCAAAGCACCTTGGACTAGATCTAAAAAAAGTGACCAACGACAAAGGAGTGGTGGACGAAGGCGGCGTGGAAATAGAGCATATTTATCAAATGCGTATTTTCAATTCCCTCAACCCGTTACCCGCTCATACAGTCAGATCGAATGACGGGATTTGGAAATAAGATAGGGCCCAATGGGATGAGAAAAAATGGTTAGAATATGCGTGCGACTGGATTCGAAAAACAGACTTGAATGGATCTCTACAATTGCCTGTTTGTAGAGTAATCACAATTGGAATGGATAAGAGCTATAAGTATAAATCAAATAAAAGAAGCAGGGCATGTCCGACTTGAACAGGCCTGAAGATCAAAATAAAGGAATTTTGGGAGAAGTGATTTTTTATTAAATTGTACTTATGAATTTTTTGATACCAAAAACAATCCACCATAAATTAAACCAAGCAAGTGCCTTGTTTCAAATAAAGAGGTACTACCAAATTGATTTACATACGTCAAATAAAAATTAGAAATTATGAAAAGAAGAAAATTTGTCAAGACGAATGCGTCTGCAATAATGGGAGCGGCAGCATTTTCTATTGTTCCTTCCACCATTTTTGGGAAGACTTCAGGTCATAATGCCCCGAGCGATAAAGTAAACTTGGCCTGTTGCGGTATTGGCCATAGAGGAGGGAGTGTTGTCAAATCGCTTCACAAAACTGGACTCGCCAATATCGTTGCCTTGTGCGATGTGGATATGGGGGCCGAGCATACGCTTGAGGTTATCGAGATGTTTCCCGATGTTCCCCGATTTCAGGACTTCAGGGAAATGTTCGACAAAATGGGTGATGAAATAGAAGCTGTAAGTGTAGGAACTCCAGATTTTTCCCATTTTCCCATTACCATGTTGGCCATGTCCTTAGGAAAACATGTATATGTTGAAAAACCCATGGCACGAACATTTCAGGAAGTCGAGCTGATGATGGAGACCGCCAAAAAACATAATGTCCATACCCAAATGGGAAATCAGGGCCATTCAGAAGCGAATTATTTCCAATTCAAGGCTTGGGTTGAAGCGGGAATAATTAAGGATGTAACGGCTATTACTGCTCATATGAACAGTCGTCGGCGTTGGCACGGATGGGATCCGAAAATCACGAAGTATCCTGATGGTCAGCCCATTCCCAAAACCTTGGATTGGGATACATGGCATACCACGGCCAACCAACACGATTTTCATAAAGACTATGTAAACGGCCAATGGCGATGCTGGTACGATTTCGGTATGGGTGCCTTGGGCGATTGGGGCGCTCACACTATGGACACGGCTCATCAATTTTTGAATCTTGGATTGCCTTACGAAATCGACCCCATAAAAATAGAAGGCCACAATCCGTTCTTTTTTCCAATGGCATCCACAATTGCCTTTAAATTTCCAAAGCGAGGTGACATGCCTGCTTGTGATATGACTTGGTACGATGGTGTGAAAAATCAGCCACCACTTCCAAAAGGATACGGCGTTTCTACTACAGATTCAAACATTCCACCACCGAGTGATGGTAAATTAGCACCTGCCAAATTAAAGCCAGGGAAAATAATTTATGGTAAGGATCTCACTTTTAAAGGTGGGTCACACGGTAGCACTTTGTCAATTATTCCCGCTGAAAAAGCAAAGGATATGGCATCTAGCTTACCAGAGGTGCCCAAAAGTCCATCCAATCACTTCGCCAACTTCCTATTGGCCTGTAAAGGAGATGAAGAATGCCGTTCATCATTTGATGTAGCAGGACCCTTGAGCCAAGTATTTACCCTTGGGGTATTGGCACAACGCTTAAACACCAAGTTGATTTTTGATCGGGAAACGAAGCAGATCACCAATCATCCATTGGCTAATGTAATGTTGAAAGGGGCACAACCTCGCAAAGGTTGGGAGGAATACTATAAGCTTTAGTGCTTTATGGGTTTTTAAAAAAGAAACCTCCCATAGCATGAACTGGGTTATACCAAAAGTTAGTTTGCGAAAGTGAAAATTATCCGAAAGGGAAAAATGGGTATGCCATCTAATGAAAATCATTGAAATTTTGCATTTAAATAATTGAATCAGTAAATTCGTGTACGTTAACGGTGCTCTTTTGCACTAACGAATAGTATAGTGAAAAATATATGAAATCAAGAGTTGAAAATCTATGTATAATTATTCTTGCACTACCATTATTGCTATGTAGTTGCCAAGAAAAACCAGAATCACCAAAAGCTTCTTACATCGAGCTGGTTGATCAGGTATACCCTTTTTTAGATGCGGCAAATTCACGCTGGTTTTATTTTTCGTCGGCCAGTAGACCTTTTGGAATGGTAAATTTAAGTCCGGATATGGCCATTGATGGCGCTTGGAATTCCGGATATCGTTATGAAGAAGATTCGATCAAATTCTTTAGTCATATTCATGCTTGGCAATTATCCGGTATCCCTGTAATGCCCACAACGGGTACTTTTAAAGGGCATTTAGGGCCAGATGCTTACCAATCGGCCTATTCGCATGAAGAAGAAACCGTATTCCCCGGATACCATCAAGTCAGATTGAGAGATTATGGAATCAATGTTGAGTTGACGTCAACAACACGTGTAGGATTTCATAAGTATACTTTTGATAAAGAAGATAATAATTCCATTTTATTGGATTTGGGAACGGTTCTTGGCCCATCACCCACCAAATATGGCCATGCAGACAGAGTTTCTGATACCGAAATTAGTGGATATACACTAATGGCGAAAACCATACGGAGACCTAAAGACACCTATGTCTATTTTCATATTGAATTGAAAGACGCCTTCAAAAGCATGCACTCTTGGAAAGATGGAAAACTGTTAGGAGAGACGGAAATTTTTGATGGGGAAAACGGGGGTGTTTATTTGACCTTGAATGATAGTTCGAAACCGGTGTTGATGAAGGTCGGTATTTCATATGTCAGCGCAGAACAGGCAAAACAGAACATAGAAGCCGAACTTGATCATTGGGATTTCGAAAAGGTGGTTTCCGACTCTCGAAAACACTGGAATAGTATGCTGGGCCGTATTGAAATTTGGGGAAATACCGAGCAACAACAACGACGATTTTATACCGATCTATGGAAGTCTCTTCAAGGTCGAAGGATTATTAGTGATGCCGATGGCAAGTACTCTGATATGACAGGCGATGAACCCAGAATAGGCCAAATTCCTTTGGATGAAAACGGAAAACCTAAGTTCAACCATTTCAATTCCGATTCCTTTTGGGGAGCACAATGGACGATAACAACATTATGGGATTTAGTCTATCCTGAAATTGCGGAACAGTTTGTCAATTCCATGCTTTTGATGTACGACGATGGTGGATTTATCCCTAGAGGCCCTTCGGGAGGTAATTATACCCATGTGATGACGGGGGCTTCTTCTACTCCTTTTATTGTTGGGACGTATATGAAGGGAATTGACGGTTTTGATAGTGAAAAGGCCTATGAGGGGATGAAAAAGAACCATCTGTTGGGTGGTACTATGGGTAGGGCAGGTTATGAACATAACACCATAAAAGGAGGTGGTTTGGAATACTATATCGATCGGGGGTACATACCATTCCCGATGGATACCAAAAGATGGGGAGGTCATCAAGATGGAGCTGGCCAAACCCTTGAGTACGCGTATCAAGATTGGTGTCTGGCCCAGATGGCCAAGGCATTGGGTAAAGAAACAGATTATCAACTTTTCATGGAACGATCGAATAATTGGAAGAACCTATTTGATTCTGAAACCAATTGGATACGGCCCAAAGAAGTGGATGGGAGTTGGAGAACCCCTTTTGATCCTTATGAATACAGGGGAGGATTTGTGGAGTCAAATGCTTCCCAAGGAACGTGGCATGTACCACATGACCTTGGCACATTGGCCCAGCTAATGGGAGGCTCCCAAGCAGCCGCTGACAAGCTCAATGCTTCCTTTGAAGCAGCCGCTAAGTTGGATTTTACCTCAGGAAAATCACATGATAAGGAATTGGACGAACAGTACAGAAGAATTCCCATTAATTATGGGAACCAGCCTTCAATTGAAACCGTTTTTGTATTCAATCACATAGGTAAACCTGGGTTTACCCAATATTGGTCCAGGGAAGTGGTCAATACCGTGTTTGGAGATTTGACCCCAAACCTTGGATATAGCGGAGATGAAGATCAAGGACTCATGGGGTCTTTGGCCGTATTGATGAAAATGGGATTGTTCGAAATGAAATCAGGTGCGGAACTTGTTCCAATGATGGATATCGGGAGCCCCATTTTCGATAATATCACCATACATCTTAACAAGGACTATTATGAAGGTGACAAAATTGAGATTGTGACCAAGAATAATAGTGAAGCAAACAGGTACATACAAAAAATCAATTGGAATACTGCGGTTTTGGACAAACCCGAAATTAGGCATAGCGACTTAACCAAAGGCGGGGTTTTGGAATTGGAAATGAGTGACCAACCAAAAAAATAAAGGAAGAAATTGAACTTACTCAACGCGATCCTTGATGCTTAGGAGGAAATGGTCCCGTTAGTTGATTAAGAAAAACCAAATGAGATGAATAAAAACCGACGTGACTTTTTAAAATCAGCATCGATGGCCTCTGTAGGTGCAATAGCCCTTAATTCTTGTAATTCAACACCAACTCGAACAAATAAAACTGTAGACTATTCAGTATTGGACGCCATTTTGGCAAAGCCGGTATTGAAAAAAGAGCTATTTCCAGATCCGGTGATTATTGAAACGTTGGAGTTACTTCGTTTTGGGGATAATTTTCTTTGCCGTGTTCGCTCAACCGATGGTGCTGAAGGAATTTCAGTTGGAAATAATGCCCAATTACAATCGGTTTGGCCAGTTT
>JAGLKG010000511.1 GCA_023141835.1 Maribacter sp.
ACGTGATTGTTTTCTCCCTCATTATCGTCTTCAATGATTTCTGGGCAATCTTGGCATTTAAGCTCCGCATCGGCTCCCATGAGCCAAATATGGTCAGGAACATCACAACGTCCCATATCCCTATCATTTCTTATTCTCATTCTCAATCTTGTTCCCAATCCTACGCACCCCAATGAATCATCCAATAGGATGATTTTGCCCTCAGGTATAAAAAGCGTTACCCAGACTTCCTGGTCGCGGAACTTATTGCTCATGGAAGTGGTCAAAAAATTGTCTAAAACAATTGTGTTTCCTTCCACGGCATATGAATATTCAATGTTTCCGGCAATTTCCTTGGCCTCACTAAAGGAGCCGCCATCAGCATCTTTTCTAATCTTGATTCTAACCATACTATCCTTCGATTTTTTTAATGAAAGACGCACGTCATCAGATACCAATATCTCCTCTCCATTATCAGAGGAAGTCACCATAACCCCATCAATGGCCATGTTTCTTCTTTTATCGTATAAATCAGATGAGTGCATACTAATTTGCAAGGTGTCTGAAGGAACCTCAAAATTAATGGTACTCTCTGTAGCAACACTGTCTGAATACGCATGGGCAGAAGCCTGTCTTACCCCCAATACGATTAAGGTGATCAATGAGATGAACCAAAGTCCCAATAAGGAGAACTTAGCTATGTTCCCAATAGATTTTAGGTTGTTCACCAATATCTTTAGCCCCAAATACAGTAAGAAAAAGAATGGAATGCCCACAACGAAAAAGGCTAATAATGAAACCACCCAAACCGGTGCGCTGGTGGAATTTACCATATTGTAAAAATCAACTCCGGGAATATGGATCATATCCAACACCCCTACAGTGAATAGGCCAACAAATAGCCCAATGAGCGTTGCAGCACCTGTAATGATCAGTATGATTCCAATAAACTTTCCAAATACCTTAAAAAGGAACATGATAACGTCACCAAGGGTATCGAAAAAAGTCTTACTACTGCTTTTTACCTTATCACCCATTTTTTCGTAGTCAACACTTTTGACCTTATCAGCAACGTCGTCAAACCCTTCTTTCACTTTGCGTTCTATATTGCTGATATTCACGGGCTTTCCCCGCATATCCAATTTTTGGGAGGTGGTTATGGCCTCTGGGACCAAAATCCATAAAAGAATATAGGCTATGAACCCAAATCCGGTCGTAAGTGCCAAAATGATGAATATGATTCGAATCCAAAGGGCGTCAAAACCTAGATAATGTTCCAAACCGGAGCAGACGCCACCAATGTATTTATGCTCAATATCCCTATACAATTTTTTAACGTTACTTTTTGATGTCGTTTTTTGGGATTTGGCTTTCGGCTCATCGTCAAAAATGTCCTCATCGATCATGTAATCCTCAGGTTGCCCCATAATGGAAATAACTTCGTCCACTTCTTTTAGGGTGATTACCTGACGCTCGTTTTCCAGTTTTTCATAGAAAAGTTCTGCAATGCGCGCTTCAATATCTGCTTGGATTTCATCGTTCCCCGGTGTGTTGGCGAATGACCGTTTAATGGCTTCCAAATAACGACGCATTTTGTTGTACGCTCCCTCGTCCATATGAAAGAGTGTATTCGCGAGATTTATATTTACTGTCTTGTTCATTACTTACTGTTTTTTGTTGTTGGTTACCACCTTAGTGGCCATTCTTAATTCGTCCCAGGTACTGTCTAGCTCCTTGAGGAACAATTTACCCGTTTCGGTCAACGTATAATATTTTCGTGGCGGTCCTGAAGTCGACTCCTCCCAACGATAGTTGAGCAGGCCGGCATTCTTTAACCTTGTCAGCAAGGGATAAATGGTCCCTTCTACTACGAGCATCTTTGCGTCTTTTAGGGTGCTAAGAATCTCAGAGGCATATTTGTCCTTTCCGTTAAGAATGGAAAGTATGCAGTATTCCAAAACCCCCTTGCGCATTTGTGCTTTTGTGTTTTCTACATTCATAATTTCATGATTCTATTAATTTAACTGTTCGTTTTTCCTGTCCTGGATCTCTTTCAATTCGCGACATTTGATTAAGATGTTCTGAAACAAATTCAGGACAGGTTTTGATTGATGAGTAAACTCCAAATTTGATATGATGGGCACATAGGTTCAATACATGTTATACGATTCAGATTTGCTGGTTCTTGCGATAATATAGTTGCTTGTATTTATAAACTTAACTACCCCAGATTCCAGTTTTGGGCCGTCTTCTTTTATATCTTTTGCTAGTTGTCCGATTTCACGGGCAATACCCTGTTTCTTAATTGAGCCATAGTTTTCAAATTTTGAATCGAGTAATGACACGGTTAAATTCTTGTTGGTAATGTTGATTTCAATTTGTTCTGTTCTATAATCTTTTGATATTTTCTTTTTTAGATCGTTCATGTAGATTAAGCTTCCTCTCTCTTGAGAACAGCTGCTAACAAGTACGATTGATACAATTGCAAGAAAGATGTTTTTAATTTTTCTCATGATTTTTTGTTGATTCTTTAAGAGTTTCCAAAGAAACTTAATGCACATTGCCGACTGATTACTGAAATCCTATTTTAAGAATTTTATGGTGATAGGGTAGGTAAAAGTCTGCCCGTCATGGGTTCGTATCGTTGCCAGAATGGTGTATACTATATTCACTATAAAAAGCCCTGCTTGGATCAATCCGGCAATGCCGATGGGGAAAATCCATGATCGGAAAGGCAAATCACTGAAATCAAGATCAAAATTGAAATTGTTATAGGTATTAAGGTTTTTTAGCCCAAAATGGCCATGTTCAAAAATTTCAGGGATAAAACCTAGAAAAAGTGGAATACTGACAATACCCAATATAATGGAATATAAAAGCATACTTATCTGAAAGTTCAAAGCTTGCTTGCCATTGTAATCAACAAACTCATATTCCTTTTTGTTTGCCGTCCACAAAACCAAGGGAAGAATAAAATTACCGAACGGAATAAAGAACCTACTAAAGGTCGACGCATGTATAATTGCGGATAAATTTTTCTCGTGTTTTGCTAAGGTATCTTCCATCACATGTTATTTTCTTATACAAATATATGGCTAAAAGAAGGTACTATGCAACACATAGTACTATTATTTAACATAAAATTAACGTTTATAGTTTCGATTATTTTAGCTATTTTTGGTAAAAGACTAATGTTTATGGGTATTTCGGTACGAAAATACAATACATTCATTTTTTTTAAATTACCTGCTGCATGGTGGTGTGGCGTACGCTTAAAGTACATTGATAAGCAGAATGCTATTGTTACCGTTAAACATAAATGGGTAAATCAGAACCCATTCAAGTCCATGTTTTGGGCGGTACAAGGCATGGCGGCAGAGTTTAGTACGGGTGCCTTGGTCACAAATGAAATACGGGAAAGCGGCAAAATTATCTCAATGTTAGTAATGAAAAATACGGCCAATTTTTC
>JAGLKG010000512.1 GCA_023141835.1 Maribacter sp.
CGATTCTTTCAAAAGAATCCATTTACATTGCAAGAACGACATTATCCGATTGATTTTGGATACCCAAGAAAATACAAATATCAATTAATAATGAAACTTCCAAATGGGTATTCTGTAAAGGAGTTGCCAGAAAGTAGGGTTGTCAATTTGGGGGATAAAATGGCAACTTTGAGGTTTTATAACAAACAATTACAAAAGCAGTTATCCATAGTCTTTGAGTTTGACTTAAATACCACGCATTTTTCAGAGGGTGATTATTCGTCTATCAAGGAAATATTCAAAGATGCGGTAGATATTCAAAACAATTCATTGATTGTCCTTAAAAAAGATTGATTCCCAATCAAAATATAGCTTCAACTTATATTTTTTCAAAGGTATCATCTTGATTTAAATTAGTACTTTGGGTCCTCTAGAAATATGGTATTTATGAAAATCTTTCAGCATTCCTTTTTATTTTTATTTTTCTTACTCTTCATAGCTTCCTGCAAACAACCCAAAAAAGCACCCCAAACCCTCCAGGAAAAACCCAATATCATCCTGATTATGGCCGATGATCTGGGCTACGAGACATTGGGCACCTATGGAGGTACAAGTTACCAAACGCCAAATCTGGACCAATTGGCGCAAGACGGAATGCGCTTCGACCATTGTTACTCCACTCCATTATGCACCCCATCGCGAGTGCAATTGATGACTGGAAAATACAACTTCAGAAATTACATTGGTTTTGGGCTGTTGGATGCCAAAGAGAAGACCTTCGGACATTATATGAAGGAGGAGGGGTACAAAACTTTTATTGCCGGGAAATGGCAATTATTGGGAAATGCCCGTCAGCGGGAATTGGCGGGTGGCATACAGGGAACGACCCCTGAAGCTGCTGGTTTTGACGAGTACAACCTTTGGCAAATAGACCAGCGAGGTAAGCGGTATAAGGATCCCTTGATCAGTTCTAATAAGGGAACATTAAAATATGAAGGACAATTTGGCCCCGATATCTTTGTAGAACGTATGGAAACCTTTATGGATAAACACCAAAAGAAACCTATGTTTATCTATTACCCCATGGTATTGACCCATGACCCCTTTGTTCCCACTCCCGACAATCCTGGTTTTAAAGACTTCGACGCCACCTCACGCGTAAACGACACCACCTATTTTGGCGAAATGGTCACCTATATGGACAAGCTTGTCGGACGGATACGTAATAAAGTTGAATCACTGGGTATTCAAGACAATACCCTACTGCTTTTTATTGGCGATAATGGAACAGATCGTGATGTCACTTCCGAATGGAACGGCACAAGCTTAACTGGAAACAAGGGGTATCCTACTGACGCCGGAACCCATGTTCCCTTCATTGCCCATTGGAAAGGAAAAATAAAAGCTGGAAGCGTTAATAACAACCTTATAGATTTTACCGATTTC
The DNA here is from genome assembly GCA_023141835.1 of Maribacter sp. GTDB lineage: Bacteria > Bacteroidota > Bacteroidia > Flavobacteriales > Flavobacteriaceae > Maribacter_A. The sequence goes on from JAGLKG010000512.1 coordinate 1,426, forward strand.
CTTCCAACGTTTATGGAAGCCGCTACCCAAAAGACACTATCCGCCAATCAATCCGATGGACTTAGTTTTTATGATCAATTGCTCGGGCATACTACTAAAACCAGGGATTGGATTTTTTGTCATTACGAACCTCATTGGGGAAAATTCACCCCAAGACGTTATGTACAAAACAAAAAGTGGAAATTGTACGGCAATGGTGAGTTGTATGATTTAGAAAAGGACATCTTGGAAGAAAATCCCGTGGACCTTGACAAGCAATCGTTTCAGTTGCAAACCACTGTCAATTCTTTTACAAAAGTATTGGCCCAATACGAAAAATAAAAAAATGGTGGAAAACGTCGACAATGGTTCCTCTCTTTCTTAAAATGGTTACATTGAGGCCATAATCAAGCCAGACCCCATGAAAAACAATCTTTTATTTTTAGTTTTAGGAAGCGTTGTACTCCTTTTGACCTCTTGCCTAAAAACAAAAAAAGAAGCGGTTGAACAAAGACCCAATATTGTCTTTATCATGTCTGATGACCATGCCTATCAGGCCATTAGTGCCTATAGTGACAAATTGATTCAAACACCACATATCGATAGAATTGCCAAGGAAGGAATGCTCTTTACAAACGCCAGTGTCACAAATTCTATATGTGCCCCATCAAGAGCGGTTATCCTTACCGGGAAACATTCTCACATCAATGGAAAAATAGATAACCGCTCGCCCTTCGATACTACCAATGTCACTTTTCCTCAGCTCTTAAAGAATGCTGGGTATCAAACCGCCATGTTTGGGAAGTTGCATTTTGGCAATAACCCCAAGGGTTTTGATGAATTTAAGATCCTACCCGGACAAGGAGATTATTACAACCCCAAGTTTATAACCTCTAAAGGGGATACCACGGTTACTGGGTATGTAACCGATATCATAACCGATCTTACATTGGACTGGATGGAAAACCGAAGAGATAGCCAGAAGCCTTTTTTGCTCATGTACCTTCATAAAGCGCCACATCGCAGTTGGATGCCAGCCGAGAGGCACTACCAAAGTTTTACCAAAAACACCTATCCCCTACCTGAGACGCTTTTCGACGATCACAAAACTAGGGAATCGACGGCCGGACCTGCCGAGATGGGAGTTCTAGACCATATGCTTTTAAGGTATGATCTAAAAGTACCCCTTGAGACGCTAGAGAAATTAGGTTTGAAAGAAAGGTTGGGTGCCGGGGGCGTTAACAAATTGAATACAGCACAAAAGGCATCTTGGGATTCGGTTTATAACCCAATTAGCGAAGAATTCGAAAAACGGTATCCAACAATGAATGATTCAACCTTGGCCGTTTGGAAATATCAGCGCTATATGCAGGATTATTTGGGGACCATAGCGGCAGTTGACGAAAATGTGGGTAGACTCTTAGATTATATGGATACCGAAGGGTTAGCAGAAAACACATTGGTAGTCTACACTTCCGATCAAGGTTTTTATTTGGGGGAACACGGTTGGTTTGACAAACGGTTTATGTACAATGAATCTTTCAAAACACCTTTATTGATTAAATGGCCCAATGTCATAAGCCCAGGAACCACCGAAGATGAGATGGTTCAAAATTTGGATTTTGCCCAAACTTTTTTGGAAGTAGCCGGAGTCATTTCTCCCGATGATATGCAAGGTGAATCTTTGGTCCCACTCTTGAAAAGGGAGAAAGAAAAATGGAATCGCGATGCAGTGTACTACCACTATTACGAATATCCCGCCGAGCATGCTGTGAAAAGGCACTATGGTATAGCTACCAAAGATTATAAGCTTATCCATTTTTATTATGATGTTGACAAATGGGAACTCTATGACCAGAAGAAGGATCCCCAAGAAATGAACAATGTTTACGATAACCCCGATTATTCCCAAATCGTTGGTGAAATGAAGCAAAAACTTGAAACACTGCGAACCAAATACAAGGATTCAGATGAACGTAGCAATAGCTACATTCAATTGTATAAAGATAAAGGGTGGATTAAAGAGTGAACAATTAACAGTTTATGGTGCTCAAAGCGTAGAATACGATTATTTCATAAAATATATCAAGTCTTTCCGCTGATTTATGCTACCTGAAATCTGAATATTGTTTTAAAACTTCTTAATTCCAATCAAAGAGGCATTTAGTATTTATATTTCAAGTGGAGCTCAGGAATCGTATATTCAATTACGGCGTACATGCAATAACATACTTCTAAAGGGTTCTGATTGATTGAGTATGTAATCTTCAATAAGATTAATATCTTTAGAAAAACAACAGATGTCTAAACTAGTATTTTCTCTTTGTCTACTACTAAGTGCATTCTCCTTTTCCCAGGATTATGGAGAATTAGACCATGCCGTTCGTAATTATCCCAAATATGTGTCACTTGAGAATCTTGCACTCCAAATACAGCACGATTTTAAAACGGATGAGGAACAAGTAAGGGCTGCCTTCGTTTGGGTTACCCATAACATTAAGTATTACAAATCTCAAAGCAGTGTTTTCGAACCCAGGGAAAAGTTTGTGTATTATTCCGAATTTGGAAAAAAATACCAGGTACGAAAAAACGAACTAATGAAAATTGATCAAGCCCTACAAGAAAAACGCGGTGTTTGTATTGATTACGCTTTACTTCTAAATGAAATCTGCTCCATATTAGACTTCCCTTCAAAAGTGCTTACTGGTATCGCTAAATCCACAATCGAAAATATGTCTAAAAAGCAATGGTACAAAAATCATGCATGGAACGCGGTACACATTAATGGCACATGGAAATTAATGGATCCAACATTGGGCGCAGGTTATTGGGACTTGAGGAAAAATATATTTGTTAAAAAGTTCCAAGACCATTTTTTCTTCACAGAGCCTTCGAATTTTATAAAGGATCATTTTCCAGGTAAGCCACAATGGCAATTATTAAATGAGCCCATATTGGTCAAGAGTTTTATGGAATCTCCCATATTTTACCCTGCTTATTTTCTAAAAAAGGTTGAATTGGTTTCAAATACCAAAGGAATCTGGGAAGTCACAAAAAACCAGAAGCTCCATATTTCATTCAACAAGCTCCCCAAAAGATACAGTTTACAATATTCTTTGGATGGCTTTCAACATCTGAAAGGAGTGCGGGTAAAAAAACTACATCGAAGGAGTTATCTTTCTATATTAAAATTGAGGAAAAAAATTAAATCGGATACTTATTTGACCCTATTTCTAGAAAATAAACCGATATTGAATTTCAAATTGCAGCCCAAAAATAATTGAATGATTACCCTTACCTTTATAGCATCAACGCTTTTAAAACCAAATTCTAAGAATATCCCATGAAAAAAACCATTTTAATCCTTCTCGTATGTTGCCCACTTTTTGTCCTAAATGCCCAATCCCATTCGCACGCCGGTGCCCAACCGCTTACCTATCCAAACATTGAAGGCTATGTGACCTTAAAGACCGATCTTCACCAACATACTGTTTTTTCCGATGGTAATGTTTGGCCAACCATTCGGGTCGCAGAAGCCCTTCGAGAGAACCTGGATGCCATTTCTTTAACTGAGCATTTGGAGTACCAACCTCATATAAAAGATATTCCTCACCCGAATCGCAACCGATCTTTTGAATTGGTCATGGACGAAGCCAAAAACCATGATTTACTCATTGTTCATGGGTCAGAAATTACCCGTTCGGCGCCTGTAGGCCATAGTAATGCATTGTTCATTTCAGATGCAAATAAACTTTTGGCAGAAAAAGATGCCACCCCCTTCCAGGAGGCCAAAAAACAAAATGCCTTTGTCTTTTGGAACCACCCGTATTGGTCTGCCCAAAATCCAGATGGAAATCCGAATCTGAGTGATTTTCAAAAAGAACGTATCAAAAATGGGGAATTGCACGGTATCGAAGTAATCAACAGTGTGGATTATTCCGAAGAATCACTGGCCTTGGCCTTGGAGCACAATCTGACCATAATGGGAACCAGTGATATTCATGGATTGATCGATTGGGACTATACCGAAAAAGGAAACCACCGCCCAATTACGCTGGTATTCGCCAAGGAAAAAAGTTTGGAAAGTCTCAAAGAAGCTCTTTTTGCCGGACGTACCGTGGCCATATACAATTCTCTATTGGTCGGTAAAACTGAATTTCTACAGCCGCTGATAGCCTCAAGTGTTCAGGTAAGTGAAGCTGGTTATCTTAAGGACAAATCGATTCTGAAAGTGGTTTTGCAAAATGTTTCAAGCAGCGATCTACTTTTTGAAAACCAAATGCCCTATACCTTCTATAATCAATCCCCGGTTTTTACGATTCCGGCCGAAGGAACCCTGACCCTCGAAATTAAAACTTTGGAAATTCTGGAAACCCTTGATCTTAAGCTAAAAGCTTTAGGGGCTTTTACAGCGCCTAAACAGCAACCAACAATCCAATGGAAAATCGATATTGAATAAGATTTAGGAGAACAGCAACCAGAAACTTTGCGATTTTGAAAGATTTCTGTACCAACAACTCTAGTAAAAATGATTCTAAAATGATTCACAAAACATCTTTAGGGTACCTTTTAGTGCTCCTCTTTGTATTGTCGTCCTGTGCCCAAAAGACAAAGAAGCCCAATGTATTGTTCATCATCGCAGATGACCTTACCACAACAGCCGTATCGGCCTATGGTAATCCCGCCAGTAATACGCCCCATATCGACCAATTGGCCTCCGAAGGCGTTCGGTATACTAGGACGTATTGCCAATATCCAGTTTGCGGGCCTTCAAGAGCATCATTTATGTCGGGGTATTACCCCAGTGCCACGACAACCTATGGTTATGTAAGCGGTCGTAAGAATATTGGCCCAGACAAAAAGATGTGGTCGCAATTATTCAAGGAAAATGGTTATTATACGGCACGGGTAAGCAAAATCTTCCATATGGGGGTTCCTATAGATATCGAGACAGGGAGCAATGGCACAGATGATGAAGCTTCTTGGGGAGAACGCTTTAACAGTCAAGGTCCAGAATGGAAGGCCCCAGGGGAAGGGGAACTGGTGCAAGGCAATCCAGATGGAAGCTTGCCGATCAAAGGCGGTAATGTAATGACCATTGTTAAGGCCGATGGGGACGATTTGGTGCATTCCGACGGAAAGACGGCCGAAAAAGCAAGCGCATTGATTCGAAAGCATAAGGATGAACCCTTCTTTTTAGCAGTGGGCTTCGTTAGGCCCCATGTACCATTTGTCGCCCCTAAAGATTATTTTGGCCCGTATCCCTATCAAGAAACAAAGCTTCCCAAAAAAGTGGAGGGTGATTGGGACGATATTCCAAAACGCGG
>JAGLKG010000513.1 GCA_023141835.1 Maribacter sp.
CCTTTACTTCTTTCAATTACCTGCTTAAAACGATTTCACCCGAAAAAGTGTCCACCAATACCTATGTTAATCCTATAGTGGCCATGTACCTTGGTTGGTATTTTCTGGATGAAACAATCACCCTGCAATCCATTATCGCTGCATTGATCTTACTTACCGGGGTGTATTTTATCAACAGTAAAAAGAAGGGTGCTATACTAACGCGTTTTCGTAAGTAGCAAACGGTGATAAAAAGTTAGTGGACCTTTTAGTCAAAGGTATTATCTTCTTGTTGTGCATTACGCTTGTACTAATCCGAGCTGAAGGGTTACTTAGATTAGATGCGGCCAAGGAGAAAACGTGGGATGGACATTTTGAAAAGGAGTGTGACGATGCTGTTGCCATTTTAGCTGGAAATTTCTTTAAAAAACATTAACGAGCAATACATTAACATCCGCCCGTACAGAAAAGGTAGGCACAGGCAGGCTTATTTTGAGGCAGAGGTATCAACGTTTGCAGGAAGCATTCCCACAGATTTTCCAAATTCACTTTAGCTTGAATGAACCCAGGGTATCAATAAAAATAATTTAAATTTGTTTGAATTAGAAAATTCAACCAAATGAAGTCCAACCTTTTATGCCTTTATGGAATTGTATTCTTATTTCTCAACTCCTGCTCAGAGCCAAAACAGAAAACAGAACAGCTCCCTAACTTTCTTTTATTACTATCTGACAACCATTACTACAGTCATTTGGGCTGTTATGGTGATCCAGTAGTAAAAACACCTGCTATAGACCGATTGGCCTTAGAAGGGCTTCGATTCACGAATGCATTTTGTGCTTCTCCATCTTGTACACCGGCAAGAGGGGCAATACTTACGGGACAAGATATCTGGAGACTTGGAAATGGAGGAAACTTGTGGGGTTCACTTGCCGATACTATCCCGACCTATACGGACTTGTTGGAAGATGCCGGATACCTTGTAGGTCATGACCGCAAGGGGTGGGGGCCGGGTGACTATACGGCTGGAGGAAGGAAACGAAATCCTGCTGGATACACCTTCAAAAATTTTGGAGAATTTCTGGATAAAAGAGAAAGCGGGCAGTCCTGGAGTTTTTGGCTATCCTCTCGCAACCCACATAGGCCTTTTGAGCATGGAGCTGGGCTAGCTTCTGGAATTGACCCCAATAAAGTAGAAGTACCACCGTACTTGCCCGATACCAAAGAGGTACGATTGGATATATCCGACTATTACTATCAAATTCAGCAATTTGATCACGAGGTAGCGGAGGCTATTGATCTATTGAAACAACGCGGAGAACTGGAGAATACCGTTATTATTATATGTGGGGATAATGGTTGGATGATGCCTAGGGGCTTGGCCAACCTATATGATTATGGAACACGAGTCCCATTGATCATTAACTGGCCAAAGAAAATAAAGCAAAATCGGGTGGTAGATGATTTTGTAAGTCTAAATGATCTAGCACCTACCATTCTTGAAATTGCGGAAATTGATATTCCAAAACAAATGACTGCTAAATCGTTGATTACGATCATGGAATCCGATACATCGGGAAGGATAGAAGCCGATAGAAATTTTATTGTCACTGCAAGAGAAAGACATGCTCTAGTTAGAAAAGGAGGTTTGGGATATCCTGGCCGATCCATACGGACAGACGACTATTTGTACATTCATAATATTACACCTGATAGGTGGCCAGCAGGAGATCCACCGCTTTATGGGGATATTGACTTGCACATGCTTCAGGATAAAAGTCCAACGAAGGAGTATATGATGGCCAACAAGGACTTGCCTGAGGTCAAAAAGTTATATGAACAAGCATTTTTAAAAAGGCCCGAGCATGAATTGTTTGACCTGAAAAACGATCCATACCAAATGGTAAACCTAGCTTATGACAGTAATTACACCCTGGTCATGAATAACTTGATTGTCAAATTGAATGATTACCTGATACAAACAAAAGATCCTAGAGTGACCGGAAAATTGGAGAATTGGGATGAATTGCCCTATTACCAGGAAAATGATTGGATTGGTAAACCGCGTAAGGAAGCACAAGAGAAATTTGGTCTAGAAGAAGCATACTCTTATCATTAAAACACCTTACCCCGTTGCTGATTTATTCCGAGTAGTGTAAGTTAAGGGTTCTTATTTGCTTTGCGCTATCCATTTTTAAGAGGTCAATTAAGGAATCCGTGAATCTTGAGTAAGATTAGTCAACTTTAAAAAGGAAAATGAGGTGTGGACATTTGTTTTTCTGAACAAATCGTAGGTAAAGCCCTTTTCAATTTCTTTTGAGTCAAAAAAACATTTTCCTCAAAAAATAAAGGTATGAATGTACTTAACCAACACTGATTGGGTGTCCACCACAGGTAGTAAGGGCTGTAGATTGGGCCTGTTGGTGTTTAGTCCGGTATTAAACACCACCCAAAGGTCCTGACCTTCCCTAAAATTATAACGAAAACGTACATTGGCAGAAAAAAGGTCAACAGCACTATTGAATTGAACCAAGGCATTGGTTGAAACCTTACGATTCAAGGCTGTACCGATACTTAATCTGGTTATATGGGAATTAAATACGGCATCCCTGTCATCAAATTTTGCCCGATTGAAGGCATAGGCCAAACTTAATTGAAAGTGCTTTGACAGATACCAGGTAGGGGTAACCGTGACACTATTTAACCATCCGTCATAAAAAGGCCCGGTTTCCATGACCATACTGGTTCTTACAGTATTGTCAACAGACATCCTATAAGAACCAATAACACGATAAAAGTGGTAGGCACCTATTGGAATCTTCACTTCGTCAGAAAGTACAAATTCCTCCAACAAATTTTCATAAACCCGTTTCACCATAATGCCTCCGCTGTCGAGATTTCTAGTAGAGAAGGACCATTCCGATCCAATTTCCGAAGACAATACCTCATGTTCTGTATTGCTGAAATAGGTGTTGCCCAGCAGTTCCAATTTATGCCATATAAAGACTCCATCTTCCTTTAGCCAGGTTTGTGATAAAGCGGCAGTACCCAATTTAAAGTCGTTCCTATCAACAAACCCCAGGCCAGGATTATAATTTGGCCCAGACAGGACAGCCCCCAGAGTATATCCAAAACCAGCGCGTCTTCTCCGATTCAATTCCAAAGCCAACCGGCCGCTTTCGAAATTTTGGGCTGAAACGTTCTTAGTGCGACTGTCAAATGTTTGTGCCCATTGAACCGTTAGATAGTCATCGCCCAAGATTCTAACGAGTCCGTCTATTCCATAGGCCGTATTATAGTTTCCATCTGCATCTATTCTATTGGTAAACATGCCCCCCACAAAACTGTTTTGGTTAAAAACCCTTTTTCGTATCCTAAGGACTCCAAAATTCTCTGAGGGCAACCTATCTAGGCTTTTGGTCTGCATGTCCATGATTCCTATATCCCAGGTTTTCATTCTGCCTATCAAACGAATACCACCATAAATAGGTACTTGTTGCCCATCGTTTGTCAATCCAATTCTACGGCT
>JAGLKG010000514.1 GCA_023141835.1 Maribacter sp.
GAACCGCCATTGATAATATTCATCATCGGAACGGGTAAAGTATTGGCACTAACACCGCCCACGTATCTATATAGTGATAATCCCAACTCGTTGGCAGCAGCTTTTGCAGCAGCCAAAGAAACACCTAATATGGCGTTAGCCCCCAATTTTGACTTGTTTGGCGTACCATCTAAGTCAATCATGGTTTGGTCAATCAAATTCTGTTCAAAAACGGACATTCCCAAAATCTCCTCTGCTATCACTGTGTTAACGTTACTTACAGCCTTGCTAACACCTTTTCCCATAAAAGCATTACCCCCATCGCGAAGTTCTACAGCTTCATGCTCTCCCGTAGAAGCACCAGATGGAACCGCTGCCCTTCCCATTATACCATTTTCCGTAATTACATCCACTTCTACTGTTGGATTGCCTCTAGAATCAAAAATTTGTCTTGCGTGGACACTTAGAATAATACTCATTTGAAATTGTTTTTAGTATTGATTTTTGAAAGCACAAAGATACAAAACAAGGTAATCATAGGGAGCATTTCTACCCCTTATTCACATGAAAATAACGATTCTTTAAACTTTGACTTTTTAGATTGCGGATTTTTTGATCAGTTCAAAAAACTGATCAAAAAGATATTCTGCATCGTGGGGTCCGGGACTAGCCTCTGGATGGTACTGAACTGAAAAAACATCTTTGTTCTTCATTCGAATTCCCGCCACGGTTTTGTCATTTAAATGCACATGTGTAATCTCCAAATCAGGGTTAGCCTCAGTTTCTTCCCTATTGATGGCAAAACCATGGTTCTGGGAAGTAATCTCTCCCTTACCTGTCAACAAATTCATAATAGGATGGTTTATACCCCTGTGTCCGTTATGCATTTTATACGTTGAGACTCCATTGGCCAATGCGATGACCTGGTGACCCAGGCAAATACCAAATAATGGCTTGTCACCTACTATGATATCCCTTGCCGTCTGAATGGATTCTTTTAGTGGTTCTGGATCTCCAGGTCCATTTGAAATAAAGTATCCATCGGGGTTCCACCCACTCATCTCCTTATAGGTTGCATTATAGGGGAATACTTTTATGTAGCAATCTCTTTTCGCGAGATTTCGCAGTATGTTCAATTTGATTCCTATATCCAATGCAGAGATTCTATAGGATGCGTTTTCATCACCAAAACAATACGGTTCTTTTGTTGATACTTTTGAGGCCAGTTCAAGGCCTTTCATACTTGGTATTTTTGCCAATTCGCTTTTAAGCCTATCAACATTGTCAATCTCGGTTGAAATGACCGCGTTCATAGCTCCATTATCACGAATATAACTAACAAGCGCCCTTGTATCCACATCGGATATCGCCAATGTCTTACTTTTGTCCAAAAACTCGAGCAAGCTCATATTGGCATCTGGACGCGAATACTCGTAACTGAAGTTTTTACAGATCAGGCCCGCAATTTTCACTGTGCCCGATTCTACCTCTTGCCCATTTGTACCGTAATTGCCTATATGCGCATTTGTGGTCACCATGAGTTGACCAGAATATGATGGGTCTGTAAAGATTTCCTGATACCCTGTCATTCCAGTGTTAAAGCATACTTCACCAAAGGAAGTGCCCTCTTTCCCACCTACTGATTTTCCATAAAAAATAGTTCCATCAGCCAATAACAGCAATGCTCTTTTCTTCAATTGGTATTTCATACTATAAGCTCAATATTTTGGTTTCACAAATAAACATAAAAAAAGGATAAACCATTAAGTTTATCCTTTTACAAATATTATTTTTTAATAACATTTTATTCTTCTGAATCATCAGTTTTAATATCAGCAACAACTGCCGGTGGAGTTTCTGTTTTAGCACCACCACCTCTTCGACTACGCCTAGTAGTTTTCTTCTTAGGCTTATCAGCATTATACAGTTCATTAAAGTCTACCAACTCGATCATTGCCATATCGGCATTATCACCCTGACGGTTTCCTAATTTAATGATTCTTGTATAACCTCCAGGCCTGTCACCAACCTTTTCAGAAACTTCACTGAACAACTCAGTCACAGCATATTTGTTTCTTAAGTATTTGAAAACTATACGCCTATTATGGGTTCCCTTTTCAGTTGACTGGTTGTTTTCCGCTTTTGATTTTGTAATCAACGGTTCAACGAATTGCTTTAAAGCTTTTGCCTTGGCAACTGTAGTATTTATTCTCTTATGCTCAATTAAGGAACTGGCCATGTTGGCTAACATCGCTTTTCTATGCGCAGTTTTTCTTCCTAAATGATTGATTTTTTTACCGTGTCTCATCGTTCTATTCTATAACTTTCTTATGTCTTCCTTTCTAATTATCGTCTAGAAGAACAGTTAATCCTTATCTAATTTATATTTAGACAAATCCATACCAAAACTCAAACCTTTGTTGATAATCAACTCTTCAAGCTCCGTTAAGGATTTCTTACCAAAGTTCCTAAACTTCATTAAATCGTTCTTGTTGAATGAAACCAAATCACCCAATGTATCAACCTCAGCAGCCTTAAGGCAATTCAAGGCTCGAACTGAAAGGTCCATGTCTACCAATTTAGTTTTCAACAATTGGCGCATATGTAACGATTCCTCATCATAGGTCTCGGTTTGCGCAATTTCATCTGCCTCCAAAGTAATACGTTCATCAGAAAACAACATGAAATGATGAATCAAAACTTTGGCTCCTTCAGTCAAAGCATCTTTAGGATTTATGGAACCATCAGTGACGATTTCAAAAACCAATTTTTCATAATCGGTTTTTTGTTCTACCCTAAAGTTCTCAATGCTGTATTTTACATTTTTGATTGGGGTGAAAATCGAATCTACCGCGATTGTTCCTAAGGCAGCATTGGACTTTTTATTTTCCTCTGCAGGAACATATCCTCTTCCCTTATCAATAACGATTTCCATATTGAAACTAACTTTGGAATCCATATTACAGATTACCAAATCAGGGTTCAATACTTGATATCCCGAAATGAACTTTTGAAAATCACCAGCTGTTAATTGTTCCTTTCCACTTACCGAAATAGAAACGACTTCCGCTTCTGAATCTTCTATCTGCTTTTTGAAACGTACTTGTTTCAAATTCAGGATAATCTCGGTTACATCTTCCACAACACCAGGTATTACAGAAAACTCATGCTCTACCTTGTCTATTCGAACAGAGGTGATGGCATGGCCTTCCAAAGAAGAAAGCAAAACTCTTCTTAATGCGTTGCCGACGGTTAATCCATAACCAGGCTCCAAAGGTCGAAATTCAAATTTCCCTACGAAATCTGAAGAATCGATCATTATTACTTTATCGGGTTTCTGAAAATTAAATAATGCCATAATTGGATTGGTGTTGTTTTATTTGGAGTATAACTCGACTATTAATTGTTCCTTAATATTCTCAGGAATCTGCATTCTCTCGGGAACAGAAACAAACGTTCCTTCTTTTTTTTCTGTATTCCAGGTAATCCACTCATAAACACTGCTACTTGCAGACAAAGCATCTTGGATAGACTGTAAAGATTTGGATTTTTCCCTTACACCTACAACGTCACCAGCTTTCAAAGAATAAGAAGGAATGTTCACCAACTCTCCATTAACAGTAATGTGTCTATGGGATACCAACTGTCTTGCTCCTCTTCTTGAGGTAGATATACCCATTCTATAAACTACGTTATCCAATCTTGATTCGCACAACTGTAAAAGAACCTCACCGGTCACACCTTTACTCCTGTTGGCATTGGAAAACAAATTTCTAAATTGACGTTCCAATATGCCATAGGTATACTTGGCCTTTTGTTTTTCCATCAACTGAATTGCATATTCAGATTTTTTACCTCTACGTCTATTTTGTCCGTGTTGGCCCGGAGGGTAATTTTTCTTTTCAAAAGATTTATCATCTCCGAAAATCGCTTCTCCGAATTTACGTGCGATTTTACTTTTTGGTCCTGTATATCTTGCCATTTTCTTTAAGTTTGGAAATATGATTATGAATTAAGGCTTAATCCTTCGATAATCGTAACTATATTTCCTATGAAATATTAATATTAATTAAACTCTTCTTCTTTTTGGTGGTCTACAGCCATTATGTGGCATTGGAGTAACATCAATGATTTCAGTAACCTCAATACCGGCATTGTGTAAAGAACGAATTGCAGATTCCCTACCATTACCAGGCCCTTTTACATAAACCTTAACCTTTCTAAGACCTGCTTCATGAGCCACTTTAGCGCAATCCTCAGCAGCAATTTGGGCAGCATATGGAGTGTTCTTCTTAGACCCTCTGAAGCCTTGTTTTCCAGCTGATGACCAAGAAATTACATCTCCTTTTTTATTGGTCAACGAAATAATAATGTTGTTAAACGAGGCCCGAATGTGGGCTTCACCAACAGCATCAACTATTACCTTACGTTTCTTTGCCGATTTTGCATTTACCTTTGCCATAATATGCTACTTATTATTTAGTTGCCTTTTTCTTGTTGGCAACAGTTTTTCTCTTTCCTTTACGCGTTCGAGAGTTGTTCTTGGTTCTTTGCCCTCTTAACGGTAAACCTGCTCTATGACGAATACCCCTGTAACAACCAATGTCCATTAATCGCTTAATGTTCAATTGGGTCTCAGACCTCAACTCACCTTCAATAGTGTACGAAGCAGCTGCTTCACGGATACGACCAATTTCATCATCGTTCCAATCAGACACTTTGGTATCTTCACTAACCTGTGCTTTTTCCAAAATTTCTTTGGATCTACTATTACCGATACCAAAAATGTAGGTAAGGGCTATAACACCTCTCTTTTGTTTTGGTATATCTATACCTGCAATTCTTGCCATAATTATCCTTGTCTTTGTTTAAATCTAG
>JAGLKG010000515.1 GCA_023141835.1 Maribacter sp.
TATTCCACATCGTTGGTTTCAGAGCCTATTAATGAAAATATGTTTTTCGTTTCTTGAGGGATATCGGTCCGTTTCGACTGTATATTTAACACATTGGTCAATGTTTTTTCACTTTCTTCAGGGTGTGCAAATGTGGCATTGGCAATCATAAGTGCTGGTGCAATAAGTTGACTACTATAACTCAACTTTGTATCTCCTTCGTAATTGCTAATGAGCAAATGTTTGATTTCATACTTGCCTATTAAACTACTGTCTTTTGTAATAACTTTTAATAGAGCCTTTTCTAAACGTCTGGTGACATCGCCTCCAATGTTATTGTAATACCCTGCATCTCCAAACTGCCCCAATTCCCGGATACGTGCTACTGGACTTAAATATGGAAAGCGTGCATTCATAGACATTGCTGTAGAGCGTTTAATCATCCTTTTTTTATTGGGGTACGCTTTAATCAAATCTTTAAAAACTCCCATATTATGAGTATCTTCAGATATGTCCACAGTAGATATAACAACACGTTCACCAGACCGCATCTCGGTAGTATTTGTAATAAGCAAAGGCCTAATGTATTTATATTTATCCGTTTGAGGCATCATATTTAAATAGGCCTGACCCAAAGGGTTATCCTGTCTATTAAAGGCAACATTAAATTGAGTTTCCCATTCGTTTTCCAATAAAGCACCGCGATCCCGAAAGGTAAAGAGATTGGTAATACTTTTAAACGTATCACGCCCTAACAGACTGGCGACCGAGCTTGACAAATAATCTTGTTGATAGATAGTACTGGCGCGATAGCTAAAACCATCTTCGAGATTTTTATATTTTAAAGGGATTGCCGCTTTATTTTCAAGCAATTCATATGCTTGAGTATAAAACATATTGTTACCGCCACCACCACCTGATGCTCCAGACATGGAAAACAAATGCTTCTCAAAATAATTGGGATTTTGGTCAAACAAATAACTTTGAACAAGGAAGGACCACAACCCAGCTCTTGACCCACCACCTTCGGCAGACACAAATACTATAGTAAATTTTTTTCCGGGTTTCTGATGTATCATATCTTGTTTCCGATCTAGGATCCATTGCTGTATGTAACTATCCAGATTCAGACGGTCGGCTGGAGTATTAGTGATGTCTTTAGTGAAAGTGGCATCATAATGGGTGAAATCTTCCATATTGGCAGTACAAGTGGCTAAAATGACACTGAATATTAATACCAGACCCAACAACGGTAGGTTCCATTTAATACCCAAAATTGCTATAACTAAAAACATGCTGTATATCCCGATAATGCAAATTAGAATTATTGATAATGGTGTAATCAGTTTTATACCTTGTGGATAAAACAATAAAAGGACATAACTAAGGAATATAAAAAGAACCATTAAAATTATTAGACGTGCCCCGTAACGGTTTTTAAATTTTAATATCTGTTTATTATACGAAGTAGTGATCATCAGAAAAAAAATAGCTAGAAGTACCAAGGCATAAAATAATCGTTTGGTATCTGTTTCGGTACCCCCTTGATTAAAAGCCCCTAAAACCACTATCCCGATTAGAGAAATAATGAAGATGGCAAAAGGGACTGAACGCATCCATTTATACCGGCCCAGCCATCCTGTAATGTGCTGTACAAGGCTTTTATTTAAGGACAATAACAAAAGTAGAATGCAAATTAAAAAACCCCAATCTCCAGTAAATACTATATTTTCATTAAAGACTTTATAAAAGGTATGGTTTACTGAAAAGGCCACTGTTAAAATAAGAATGGTTCCTAAAATTTTAGGAAATAAACGTCTTATATAATCGCTTTGAGATTCTGAAGATTCGAACTTTGATAAAGGTTTACCTTCTTCTTTTTCTTCTTGCTCCATGTAGACTTCTTTGCCATCCTTTGGAACACGCCAAATGTGCAATGTATTTTTTGTATCGTCTTCTGCAGTCTTGGTGACTTGGGCTAAATAATTATGGGGTGGATGGAAATAGGTGCTTACAGTGCTTATTAAAAAAGCGAACACGCTTAAGGTCGTAAAAAATACAGGAACCACCATCCATTGGAAACGTGCCTGATTGAT
>JAGLKG010000516.1 GCA_023141835.1 Maribacter sp.
CCGATCTTGTAACCCTAGTTTCTGAACAAGACCTTTGCCCTTTTCTCCAACAACGCCCACGGCATGTGCTTCATCAATTATTAAATGAAAATCATTCACCCTGCAGTACTCAACCAATGTGTTTAAATCCGGGGAATCACCATCCATTGAAAAAATAGATTCTGTGACCACATAGACCTCCCCATGCTTGGGATTCCTATTCCCGAGAGCATGACATTTTTGGGCCAAATCCTCCAAATCATTGTGCCTGAACTTATAGCTTTTGGCATTTCCCATGATGATGCCATCCCGAATACTTGCGTGTATGTATTCATCATAAAAAACCACATCGCCCCGTTGGGGAACAGCACCAAAAAAACCGATATTGGCATCGTAGCCAGAATTAAATACCAAAGCCGAAGTAACTTCATGAAATTCTTTTAGCACATTCTCGAGCTGGCCATAAAGTGAATGATTTCCCGACAACAATCTGGACCCTGTCGCACCATTCTGGTCAAAGCTCCTATTTTTAAGTAACTCCGAAGTGCTATCAAATATTTTTTGGTTTTTAGACAGCCCCAAATAATCGTTAGATGAAAAGTCTACCAAGGTATTGGGAATGGGCAAATCTCTCAAGGCATTTTCCTTTTCCCTATCGATAAGTTTCAATCGTAATTTCTTTGGGAATCGCGCCATAAAACAAAAGTACTATTTACTCATTTAAATGCTATATTCGTGACAATAAACCTTTTTAAAATGAGAACCTTATTCATTCTTATTGCTTTACTACTATTCACCATTACACCCCTTGCTTCCCAGACTATTTCCTATGAAATATCCTTTGAAAATGCAGCGCACCACGAAGCGGAGGTGAAAGTGGCCTATACCAACATTGAAAAAGATGTGTTTTCAGTTCGTATGAGCCGAACTTCTCCAGGACGGTATGCACTACATGAGTTTGCCAAAAACGTGTACAATTTCGAGGCATTTGATGGAAAAGGCAAAACATTGAAAGTCGACAGACCCAATACCCATGAATGGCAAATTATGGGACACGATGGTTCGGTTAATATTAGTTATACATTGTTCGCGAACCGTGGCGATGGAACCTATTCCCAAGTTGATGAAACCCATGCACACTTGAATATACCCGCCACCTTTATGTATGCTCCAGCTTTAAAAGAAAGCCAAATAGAGGTCAATTTTAGAGTCCGTGAAGATTTAAACTGGAAAGTCGCGACACAAATGCCTTTGGTTTCGGGCACAACTTATAGCGCCCTCAATTTCCAGTATTTTATGGATAGTCCTACCGAAATAAGTGACTTTAACCTTCGAGAATTTAAGGTTGACTCAAAGAATATACGACTGATATTGCATCATAGTGGCACAGAACAAGAAATGGATACCTATTTCGAAAAAGTCAAAAAAGTGGTGCTCGCTGAAAAAGATGTGTACGGAGAACTGCCCAATTTTGATTATAACACGTACACTTTTCTTGCTTGTTATATTCCGAATGCATCAGGAGATGGCATGGAGCATCGCAACTCTACCATTCTAACAAGCACTCGAAGTTTGGCCAAAGGAGGTATGGAGGGAAATATTGGCACGGTGTCCCATGAATTTTTCCATGCATGGAATGTTGAGCGCATACGTCCAAAATCCTTGGAACCATTCAATTTTGAAGAAGCCAATATGAGTGGTGAACTTTGGTTCGCAGAAGGCTTCACCAGCTACTATACCAATCTTATTTTATGTAGAGCGAAACTTATATCGCCCAAACAATATGTAGAAGGCTTGGGCGGCACTTTTAATTATGTTTGGAATTCCCCTGGAAGACGGTTCTTCAGCCCAATTGAAATGAGCTATCAAGCCCCATTTGTCGATGCCGCAAGGTCGGTTGACCCCGTAAATAGGGACAATACCTTTATTTCCTACTATTCCTATGGAAGCGCACTTGGTTTGGCTTTGGATCTTTCTTTACGACAAAAAAATCTAACCCTTGATGATTATATGAAATTGGTCTGGAAGCAGTTTGGCAAAAATGAAATTCCATATACTATCCAAGACCTTCACCGTTCTTTAAACGCTTTTGCGGGAAATGAATTTGGCGATAGATTTTTCAATTCATATATATTCCAAAGTGAAATGCCTGATTTCAAGGCACTGTTTGAAACCGTAGGTGTAGTTTTAAATCAAAATTCAACTGTTCCCTATTTTGGGGTAGCTATATCAGTTACTGAAAAAAACAAGGCTATTATTCAACTAAATACCCAAATCGGCACGGCCGCCTACAATGCAGGATTGGACAAAGGGGATGTTATTACCCGTATCAATGAAACAGGTTTTGAAGATGGTCAGACATTCAATGACATTATTCAACAATACAAAGTTGGTGATGAATTAAAAGTAGACTTTGTTCGAAATAACCAAGTAAGAACTACAATGGTGAAATTGGATGCAAGCTCTCAGTATACGATTACCTTTGATGAAATGGCTTCGAAAGAATCATTGGCTGAAAGAAGTCATTGGTTGAAAATCGATTGATATGGAAATTACCTTCCGTAAATCAAGTTCAATCGAAGAATTACATCAAATTCTTAAGCTTCAGCAGAAGTATTTACGTTCAAATATTTTACCGGAAGAACTACAACAAGAAGGTTTTGTCACTATTTCCCATTCTTTGGGCTTATTAAAGAAAATGAACGATGTCTGCCCCCATATCATCGCTAAAGATGGAAAAAAGGTGATAGGTTATGCGCTTTGTATGCATCCCAAGTTCTCTGAAGCATTGGAGTTGCTTAAACCTATGTTCCAAGAAGTAAGGGCCATATTACCGGAAGTCGAAAAATACATTGTCATGGGACAAATATGTATTCATAAGGATTATCGAAGAAAGGGGGTTTTTAGGAAATTGTACCAAACTATGAAGAAGGCCATTCATCCTGAATTTGAATCCATTATTACTGAGGTCGATGCCGAAAACACCCGGTCGCTCAATGCTCATTACGCGGTAGGATTTAAACTTTTGACAACTCATAGAGAAAACAATAGAGAATGGAACCTAATTGTCCTGAAATAGAAAACGCCTCCCAATGGGAGGCGTTTTACAAAATATGTTTTACTATATATATTTAATCCACTAAAACAATGACCTTGTTGTCCTT
>JAGLKG010000517.1 GCA_023141835.1 Maribacter sp.
GAAGATTGGGGCTTACAAATCAGCAAATCATATTGAAAACATGAGCGGTTTAAAATATAAAATATGTTTAGCCATCTTACTGGTTTCGATGGCATGTATTGCCCAGGAGGCAGTGCACAACTATGGCACTATTCAAATACATAATGATGCTAAAGTTGGTTTTCATATGGATTTAATCAATAACGGTAGTTTTGATCAAAATTTGGGATTGGTTGGTTTTTATGGAGACAATACGTCAATCAAAGTTTCTGGGGCCTTCAGTCCAATATTTTATGATACCGAAATAGTAGTGGATAAAGGTCTATTTCTTGATACATCGATAGGCGTCCTAAATAATGGTAATTTAATCTCAGGACATGTAGTTACGCCAAGAATCCATACCTCTGTTTTTCCCAATTTTATGGACGATGCCTTTTATATTGGTGAAAACAATGTTTCGATGGTAGACGGTTATGCGGCTATGACCAATAAGGATATCTTCACTTTCCCTGTAGGCGATGATGAAAGGTTAAGACCTTTGAGTATTAGTTCAACGGAAATGAACTCCTTCGTAAAATGTGCGTATTTCTATGAAAATCCAAATACAACATCGGTCAATGGAAAAAATTATCAAACGAACAAAAAAGCTTCGAAATATCTTTCCGTGAGTAAAAAAGAGTTTTGGCACTTGGAAGGTGACTTACCCTCTACTGTCACCCTTACCTGGGATGAATGGAGTAATATTGGTGTTTTGGCTGAATATGTAAGTGACATGAAAGTTGTTGGGTGGCACAAAAAGCAAAAAGAATGGGTCAATCTGGGAAATACCAATGTCGAAGGTGCAATGATTTACGGATCGGTAACTTCGGAAGTGTTTATTCCCGATGAATATGAGATTATTACACTTGGGGGTAATGATGACAAAATGGAGAACTTCACCACCATTGAATTGGACAATTATTTTCTTACTCCAAATGGCGACGGTCAAAATGATTTTCTGGAGCTTGAGGGTCTTGAAAAATCTCCAAATAATTCCATCCAAATTTTCAACCGTTATGGCGTAATGGTATACTCAAAGAATAACTATCAAAATGATTTCAATGGAGTATCGAACAGGAATTCGGTTATCAGTAAGGGTACGGGATTGGATTCAGGCATCTATTTCTATTTAATTACTTTCAATGACCTGAGACAAAAACATCAAGGCTACATGTATATTTCTTTGAATGAATAGAATAAATACTTCATACCTTTGATAAAGGGTTACAATTTCATGAAGTCATCCGGAATTTGCTATGACCCACTATCTTTTGAATCAATCTCAATTAAAATCTGAAAAGAGCGATTTTGGCAACATTTTTGAAATTTCACTATAGAAAATAAAAATTCAATACTATGAAACGAAGGTCTTTTATAAAGAAAAGTAGTGTTTCAGGAATGGCATTGACCATGATACCTGCCCTGGCATTTCCCAAAGAAAAAGAATTTGAATATTCGGTGATGGAACTCATGGGCAAGGAAGATATAGAACTTTATGGTGAGGG
>JAGLKG010000518.1 GCA_023141835.1 Maribacter sp.
GCCTATAGTGAGGGTATCGATTTAAAAGTCATTTCGAGTTATCGAAGTTTTGAAAGACAGGAAATAATATGGGAAAGAAAATATATGCGATATACTGAAGATGATAGCATGCCACCTTTAAAAGCCATAGATAAAATTATTGAGTATTCAACTATTCCAGGTACGAGTAGACATCACTGGGGTACCGATATTGATATAGTCGATGGCTACAGAAAGGTTGAAGGTGATGTATTGGTTCCAGAAAAATTTGGAAGTGGCGGACCTTATGCCGATTTTAAAAAGTGGATGGATGAAAACTCCAAGGAATTTGGGTTCTTTTTAGTCTATACGGATGAGCCTAAAAGGAGAGGATTTAAATATGAACCTTGGCACTATAGTTATGCCCCTATTTCAAAACCGATGCTAACCGCTTTTAGGCGAATCAATATTCTACAGTTGCTTCGACAAGAAGAATTTTATGGCAGTGAGCACTTCACTACGGGCTTTATCAAGAACTATGTGCGAAACAATATTTTGGACATTAATACAGCGCTTTTATAAGTCTTTTTGTAACTTGAACCAACACTGAAAATCACTAACCATGAGAAGAGGAAGTTGGAAAATCAGAATATTCATAGGCATTGCCATTGTGGCTTTTGCCTTTATACAACGCTGTAACAACAAAGAGGAAAACCCATATACAGGTAGAGTTCAGAATATCAATATGACCTCTGAGCAAGAAATTGCCATTGGTTTGCAAAGTGCCCCAGAAATGGCCCAATTGCATGGAGGCCTCTATCCTGATGAACGCCTACAATCTTTTGTTGATGTAGTTGGAAATACATTGGTTGAAAACAGTATAGCCAGGGAGACTCCCTATACATACGATTTTCATTTATTGGCCGACGACCGTACCATAAATGCCTTTGCCTTACCCGGTGGACAGATCTTTATCACTTATGCCCTATTTTCAAAACTAGACGAAGCCCAATTGGCCGGAGTTTTGGGTCATGAAATTGGCCATGTAATTGGCAGGCATTCAGCCGAACGTATCGCTGATAGCAATTTTTGGCAAACGGTTGCCATGGGTGCGACCGTGGGGGCCGATGCTGGCGGAATTGTTGGAAGTATTGGGCAAAACACCCTTTTAAAAAATGGGCGCAGTGACGAATTGGAAAGCGATGAACTTGGCGTATTGTTCATGATTCAATCTGGATACGAACCAACAGAAATAATCAAGGTCATGCAAATATTGAAAGACGCAGTAGGACCCAATCGTGTACCGGAATTTCAAAGTTCACATCCTGATCCCGAAAATAGGATAGAGAAAATCAAGGAAGCCATTATAAAATATAGGGGCGAGCAATAATTACATTTATCATAATTATTACGATTTTCCATTTTAAATTACTACATTTGATGTTCCACCAAGTCTTTTAATCGCCTCAGATTTAACCCTTATAGCTTTGATTTACAGTTATTTAAACAAGACTATATGGGAACACTATTACATTTTAAAGACATTTACAACGAAGCATTCGAGAATTGCAAACCTAGTTTTGTAGTATTACTCCTAAAGGCGTATTCTATTTTCTGCGTTTTAATGCTCGCTATGGCGGTTTATGCATTTATGTATAGAGCGTTTACAGGTTTCGAATTTTAGATTTTACGTATTCACTCTTTTGCTTGAACACTATTTGAAGTGGATAAATAAAAAAACCGTCCCAAGTTTGGGACGGTTTTTTTTGATTGATGAATATACGTTTAACTTCTCAATTCTGCATTTATAACAGCTAAGGCGTCGGCAGCATTCGCAGACTCCGCATACTTGGCAATGGAGTATCCCCTTTCACTTCTAATTCTTAAATCTGCCCCATTCTTAATAAGCAATTTCAAAATTTCCGCCTTGTTGTAGCGCGCAGCGAATATGGCCGGGGTCATACCTAACGATTTTTGGTTCACGTCCTCACCTAACTCAATTAACTTTTTCACAGTTGTAATATCCCCTTGAATTATTGCTTTGCAAAAGGAATTGATTTCCCCAATTTCCGCATAAGCAGAATTTTCAAGTAAATTAACTTCATTGTTGCTTTCGGCTGAAACACCAGTAACCCCCAACAGAATGGCGGCCATTACAAATAACATTGTTTTTCTCATGATGATTGAATTTAGATTGATGAATAATTATTGATTATATAAATATAGACTACGTCTATGTGAAAATGTTTCAGCTTTAACAGTTAAATAACTAAATTTTAACAACTTTACATCTGATTTCGTCCATAGACAGCTCGAACAATTTAAGATTGATGAAAAAGCATAATCAATAAATAGTTATACTAATCAGATCGCAGTATTTTTGCGTTTAAGTAATAAATCAACCATGAACAAGAAAGTGATTTTAATGATTT
>JAGLKG010000519.1 GCA_023141835.1 Maribacter sp.
GGGATAAGGTCCATAAAACACGGGTAAAAATTACTTCTATACTGGATAGTGCGCAAGAACAAATGATTATGGAGGAAATGAAAAATCCTCGAAAGACGTACCTCTTGGAAAAAGGACTTTACAATCAACATGGGGAAATTGTAGAGCCAGGAGGCATATACAAAGTCCTTCCTTATTCCAAGGATTTTCCAAAAAATAGATTGGGACTGGCAAAATGGCTCTTTGACCCAAATAACCCACTTGTTCCCAGGGTAGCAATAAATAGATATTGGCAATTGATCTTCGGGCAAGGATTGGTTAAAACAGCCGAAGACTTTGGTAGTCAAGGTGAACGTCCTAGCCACCCGAAACTATTGGATTGGTTGGCTAGAGATTTTATTGATCATAATTGGGATGTGAGGCATGCCATAAAGCAAATGGTGATGTCTTATACCTACCAGCAGACGTCTTATTGCCCTGAAGAAATGCGAAATCTCGATCCTCTAAACAAATATTTGGCCAGAAGCCCTTCATATCGATGGCCAGCAGAAATGATTCGTGACAATGCACTGAAAGCCAGCGGTCTTTTGGTTGAAGAAATTGGAGGCCCCAGTGTAAAGCCATATCAACCTGATGGACTTTGGAAAGAAGTGCTAATGGCCTCAAGTAAATTGGCAAAATATAAACCAGATACAGGCAAAAATTTATACCGCAGAAGCCTCTATACTTTTTCAAGACGATTTGCCCCAAATCCTTTCATGATTAATTTTGACGCCACCTCAAGAGAAATATGCACCATTAGACGAGGTGTTACGAGCACGCCATTACAAGCCCTTACTCTTTTGAATGACCCACAAATCGTGGAAGCTTCAAGGGTTTTATCAGAAAAAGTTCAAAAAGAATTTCCGGATCAAGTTGAAGAGCAGATCGAAACCGCCTTTAGATTATCAACAGGTCTTAAGCCAGATACCGAACAATTAGAAATCCTTAAGACACATTATCAAAAATCGATGCAGAAGTTTCTGGAGACTCCAGCAATGGCAGATTCAATTTTATCAGTTGGCAAACAATCGTTTGACCTCGCACTTTCAAAAGAGAAAACAGCGGCTATGACCCTTGTTGTCAGTACGATTTTTAATTTTGACGAATCCTATATGAAAAGATAAAATGGAAGATCACCATCATCATCCAATTAGTCGTAAAGACTTTCTCTCTAAAACAACTTTAGGACTTGGGGCAATATCAATGGCCTCACTGATGAATCCGTTGAAGGCTCTTGGTTCTTCACTAGGGAGTGTTAATGGGTCTCATATTGCACCAAAGGCCAAAAGAGTCATTTTTCTTAATATGATCGGTGCTCCATCACAATTGGACATGTTCGATTACAAACCTATCTTAACGAAAATGCATGGGCAGGAATTGCCAGATAGTGTCATGGGAGGCCGACTAACCGCAACTGCCGCAGCGCAGGCCACAAAACCAATTGTACGACCATTGTACAATTTCAAGCAAAGAGGCAATAGCGGCATGTGGATTAGTGATCTCATGCCCCATTTGGCGAAAGTAACGGATGAGCTATGCATGATTAACTCAATGTACACTGAATCTGTTCAGCACGAACCTGCTCAAATGTTTACCCACACTGGTTCCGAAATTCCCGGTAGGCCAACTATCGGTTCTTGGATTAGTTATGGATTGGGATCAGAAAATGAAAACCTCCCCAATTTTATCGCCCTAATGACCAAAGGAAATGAAGGCGGCTCATCCCGATTGTTATCTAGTGGCTTTTTACCTGCTGAATATCAAGGTGTTCAGTTTAGAAGCGGGAAAGATCCAGTGTTGTTTTTAAGTAACCCTCCCGGTGTAACCGGAGAGATTCGCCGTGAACAATTGGATTATCTTCAAAAGTTGCAAAATAAGAACTATCAAACTTGGGAAGACCCTTCGATAAAAGCAAAGATGTTACAATATGAAATGGCTTTTAGAATGCAAACTTCTGTACCAGAAGTAATGAACACCGAGGATGAACCGGATTATATTTACAAACTTTATGGAGAGGACAGCAAGAAACCCGGAACATTTGCCAGTAATTGTCTTTTAGCCCGAAGATTGGCAGAAAGAGGAGTCCGGTTTATACAATTATATCATGGTGATTGGGATCATCATAGTAACTTACCCAAATTGATTCCTAAAAGATGCAAAGAAGTAGACCAAGCTTCTGCTGCTTTGATTATGGACCTTAAGCAGCGTGGCTTATTGGAAGATACTCTGGTCATCTGGGGCGGAGAATTTGGCAGAACCAGCTTTTCAGAAGGTCAGCTAACAAAGGATAATTTTGGCAGGGATCATCATCCAGATGCCTATACCATGCTTTTGGCCGGAGCTGGAGTTAAAAAAGGACTAACCTATGGAGTAACAGATGACTTTGGTTACCATATAACAAAAGGCCCAGTTCATGTTCACGATTTCAATGCCACTATTTTACATCTTTTGGGGCTAAATCATGAAAAACTAACTTACAAATATCAAGGGCGTAGATTTCGCTTAACGGATGTTCATGGCAAGGTTGTAAAAGATCAGGGAATATTAATAGCAACATTAGGTCATTAATTGATAATTTATCAACACATATTTATTCTAAGTATTTTTAAAATAATTCAAATTATGTAATACTAGACGCTAAACACACTTGCTATACACCACTTTTAAATTGCTTATTGCCAAAAAACAAAATTGCTAGCGACATCATAAGACAAGGAATTAGAATTGTGTAGAGCCCTCTGATTATATCCATTATTAAAATCATTGTGAGGTAAGCTAAAAACCAACCGAAAACCAATAATCAGATTCGTTTGGAAAATTGCAAATCACTTATTGATCTTTATTAGGGTAATTTCGAACCTGAATTTGTTTTAAGATGTTGGACAAGATATATTACCAAATATTTGACCATTGTTTGACCAAGATAAAAAAAGCCGACTTTTAAAAGTCGGCTTTCCCTTGTTGTACGGGCGGAGAGACTCGAACTCTCACACCTTGCGGCACTAGATCCTAAGTCTAGCGTGTCTACCAATTCCACCACGCCCGCATTTCAAATTATTTAATTACGACACTAGCTTCTAAGTCTAGCCTGTATACCTCCCGATAGCTATCGGGACCACACGCCCGCATTTCAATTTGGACCAAGGCCCTTATAATTCGGATGCAAATATAAAGCAAAATTTCAATTTAGAATACACTCCCTTTAAAAAGTTCTTTTTGTAATTTTGGGTATACTTCAAAGCCATCACAATGCAAAGCAGTAAAGACTATGTAAACCAGCACAAAGACCGATTTATCACCGAACTTATAGAACTCCTTAAAATACCTTCTATTAGTGCAGATTCGGCCTTTTCCCATGACGTAGTAAATACGGCCGAGGCCGTTGAAAAGGCGCTTAACGATGCTGGCTGTGATATTGTTGAACTTTGTGAAACGGACGGCTATCCCATTATTTATGGTGAAAAAATATTGGATTTAAATTTACCAACTGTACTGGTCTATGGCCACTATGATGTACAACCGCCAGACCCTATGGAACTCTGGGACTCCCCTCCTTTTGAGCCTGTCATCAAGGAAACTGAAATACATCCTGAAGGTGCCATTTTTGCACGTGGATCCAGTGACGACAAGGGGCAAATGTATATGCATGTAAAGGCCTTGGAGTTTATGGTCAAAACGAATCAGCTTCCCTGCAACGTTAAATTTATGATCGAAGGAGAAGAAGAAGTGGGTAGTGTTAACATTGCTGCCTATGTAGCCAACAATAAGAAAAAATTAAAGAACGACGTAATACTGATTTCCGATACGGGAATGATTGCCAAGGAGTTCCCTTCCATAACGACTGGATTGCGTGGTCTAAGTTATGTTGAAGTAGAGGTAAGGGGTCCTAATCGAGATTTGCATTCGGGCCTTTATGGAGGGGCAGTTGCCAATCCCATTAATATTCTGTCGAAAATGATTGCATCCTTGCATGATGCAAATAACCATATTACCATTCCCAGTTTTTATGAGAAGGTTGAAGAACTTTCCAAGGAAGAAAGAAAAGAAATGGCGAAAGCCCCTTTTGACCTTGATGAATATCAAAATGCTCTTGACATTGATAGTATCTATGGAGAGAAAGGATACACCACCAATGAAAGAAACTCCATTCGTCCTACTCTGGATGTTAATGGTATTTGGGGCGGTTACATAGGTGAGGGTGCCAAAACGGTAATTGCCAGTAAGGCACATGCCAAAATATCAATGCGCTTGGTACCCCACCAAGATTGGCATGAAATCACTACACTTTTTGAGAAGC
>JAGLKG010000052.1 GCA_023141835.1 Maribacter sp.
CCGATGTTCTAGAGGCAGTAATAAATGGTACTATCAATAAACAGCATAAAAACGATTATATTTCCGAGGTACAACAAAACATCAATTTTAGGGTACTTTATCATATAATGAACCTTGCAGCTCATCATAAAGTGCATCCTCAGGTAAATGCCATTGCCAATGCGAAATTGAGTGCACTTAAATCTCGTTTAATTTCCAAAAGTGATATTAACTCACGAGAGATGATCCGAAGGATTAACAGGTTTCTAAAGTTCCCGGATAAATTCGAAATAATGCAGGCGCCAAAAATTCCGGATGGCTCTCCTATTGGTATGGATTGCATGAATTAAACCCATAAATCAAAAACCTTAATGAAAATCAATTTAATAAGTGATACTGTAACCAAACCTTCGAAGGCCATGTTACAGGCCATGATGTCCGCTGATGTTGGTGATGATGTTTTTAAAGCGGATCCCACAGTTAATCTTTTAGAAAAAAGGACTGCTGAATTGTTCGGCAAGGAAGCCGCTTTGTTCTTTCCAAGTGGAAGTATGGCCAATCAGACAGCCATAAAGTTACATACGCAACCAGGAGAGCAATTAATTTGCGATACATATGCCCATGTCTATAATTATGAAGGTGGGGGAGCTAGCTTCAACAGCGGGGTTTCCTGTAAATTGGTCGATGGAAATCGGGGCATGATGACCTCCGAACAGGTTGCAGCTTCAATCAACCCTCCTGATTTTTATCATAGCCCTTTAACGACGTTGGTATGTATTGAAAATACCACTAATAAGGGAGGAGGAGCCTGTTGGGACTTTGAAGAACTAAAAAAAATAGAGAAGGTTTGTAAAGCGCATAAGCTTGCCTATCACCTTGATGGGGCTAGATTATGGAACGCTTTGGTTTCAAAAAACGAAACTCCAACACAATACGGGGAATTGTTCGATACCATTAGTGTATGTTTCAGTAAAGGCCTTGGATGTCCGGTCGGCTCCGTTTTAGTGGGTAGCACTGATTTGATTTATAGAGCATTACGCATTCGTAAAATATTAGGTGGGGGAATGCGACAAGCGGGATACTTGGCCGCAGCCGCTGTTTATGCGCTGGATAACAACATTGACCGGCTGGCCAATGACCATAAAAAGGCAAAAGAAATTGGTTCTGTTTTGCAAAATCTCCATTTTATCAAAAGAGTGGAACCTATTGAAACCAACATCATCATCTTTGAAATTGATGATCAATACCTGACCGAAGATCAATTTGTTCAAAAATTGGAAGAAAAAGGTATTTCAATTATTGGTATGGGCCAAGGAAAATTAAGAATTGTAACCCATATGGATTATACCAATGCAATGCATGATTTATTTTTAAACATCTTGAAAAACCTATAATTTTTCCAAAGCATTAAGGAAGGTGATTCTATTTTTTAAGTACTTGATTCCATTCTCCATGCCGGCTTCAGAGTCGTAGAGCAAACTTTGGCCTATGAGTACGCCAGTAGGGCTTTTTAGGTTAAAAAGAAATTTACCTTCATGATTGGTCTTTCGCTCAAAAATGACTTCGGATTCATTCAAGGAACCGAGATACTTTACAATTTCTTTTACTTCATCCTTACTCGAGAATTCCACACTTTTCAGCAAGGTATGTCCCCCTTGGGATTTAAGTTCGAATTTATAAGTGTGCTTACCTTCTTTTTTAATCTCTATCATACCACGATTGTAGGTACTTAAAGGTATTGTTTTTTTGAGTTTTAATCACCTCAAAACCGCAGAGCCTTGAATCAAATA
>JAGLKG010000520.1 GCA_023141835.1 Maribacter sp.
ACCAAATCGGCATTGATTGATTTAAAGGGAAAGGGAGCTGAACAAATCATTTTGGATCTTCGTGGTAATCCTGGCGGATTATTGTCCGAAGCAATAAACGTAACCAATTTGTTCGTTCCAAGAGGAGAATTGATCGTCACCACAAAATCTAAAGTAAAAAAGTTCAACTCAGAATATAGGACCAAACACAAGGCGGTAGATACAGAAATTGCGTTAGTGGTCTTAGTTAATGGCAATAGTGCGTCAGCCAGTGAAATAGTATCCGGAAGTCTTCAAGATTTGGATCGTGCGGTAATTATGGGCGCACGAAGTTTCGGAAAAGGTCTTGTACAAAGACCCATGAAATTGACCTATGGTACCCAACTCAAGGTAACCATAAGTCGATATTATACTTCATCGGGAAGGTGCATTCAATCACTGGACTATTGGAACAGGGATGAAAATGGCAAAGCCGTACGCAATACCCAATTCAATGAATTTAAAACACGCAACGGCCGCAAGGTACAGGATGGCGGAGGTGTGTTACCCGATATTGTCATTGATGAATTGAATACAAATTCGTTGACAAAGGCATTGGTACAAAACAATGTCATCTTCGATTATGCAACTGATTATCACTACAAAAACAAGTTTGAAAAAGTAGTGGACCTAACTTTTTCCAATAGCGATTTCAACGCTTTTAAAGACTTTGTGTCCCACTCTAATTTCTCTTATGAAACCAAAGCGGAAAAGGCGCTTAAAGAAGCCATGGGAAATGAGAGTGAAGAAGTTTTTGGGGCCGCAGTTCAAGAACATTACAACTCGCTTTTAATCGAAATTGAAAAAAGCAAATTCAATGCCTTGGACAAATATCAAAAGGGAATCCAAAAGAAATTGGAAGATGAAATTGTTAAAAGATACTTCTATAGAGAAGGACTTTACCAGTATTACCTTACTCATGATGAGGCTATTTTAGCAGCCACTGAGCTTCTGGCCAACGCAGGCAAATACTCAACTATCCTGCAATAATTTTCTTTTAATAAATGTTCTACTGGAAATCCCTAGGGATTGTATCATTCCATGTTTTTGAGCGAATCAAATCTTCGCCTTCCAATAATTTCCTAGTGTACGAATAGTAAAAATTTTGTTTGTCACTATTGAAGTCAAGAATCCCAAGCCATGTCAAGGTACGTGCTTTGGTCTCAATTTCAATCTCGTATTTACTTGTTACCGAAGCCAATGCCGGTTTCAAATCGTTTGCTTCATGTACAATATGTTCTTTAGTGCTCCACTTGGCCCAGGGATAAACAGTCCCGCCTGAATTTGAGGCGATTACCTGTGTTATTCCAGTTTTAGAATCATACTTTGAATCCGATATTTCGGCAAAACCCGAAACAGTCCCATAGTCGGTAGTTTCATATCCTTTTAGGGTTGGGTCTTCAAAAGGTAGTTCGAATTTTGGTGCATCAACTTCGTTCTTATTATCAATTACTGGGAGTATAATCGCTGATGCATTCTCCCCTCCCAATTGAAGTGAAAATTGCAAAGATGACGGATTTGGCCATATCATTGGCCATTGGCCATTGCTCAGCGCCACTCTAATGCGATGTCCCTTCTTAAAAGTCCATGAGGTAAAATGCATCTCAATGTCCAAAGGGTATGTTTTATCAACTTCCAAGGGCTCAGGTGCTAAGGAAGAGTTCCGATGAGAACCGTTTAATCCCGCACCAGTGACAAGGGTTACCGCATTGGTCGGGGAAACATCCGATAGACGTGAAATAAAATGTGCTTGTGGGGCTGATACAGATCCATTGAAATGCATCCTTGGAAACCCTAAAATGCTAATGTCTTTTTCAAGAGGCCCAGACTCATACACCAAACTATGCTCATCCGATTTCTTTAAATCGGGAGACCAATCACCCCACCACATTACCGATCCGCTGGCCTCAATACCCGCTGCGGCTTTATATTCAAGAATTTCTACATCCCTATCGGTGTTCAAGGTATCTAATTTTGAGCCTTTCTGTAAAAAATAGGTTCTATAATCTAGGTCCTTTGGAGGCCATTGGTCAATCCATTTCCATTTCCCCTTAATTTCATCAGGTACCCCAGGCCCATGTCCATCCCTAATAAAAGCAGCCATTTTAGGTTCTTTCATTATACCATTGTCTATGCCCTTTAGCCAATAATCAAACCATCGTATCGCCTCTTTCCGCCATTCTATTGAGGGCGCGGGATCAGCCATATGTGGAAAGGTATGGTTCCAGGGGCCTACAATTGCTTTCTGGGGAACGTCACAATTTTCCAATATTTTTGGTGTACTATCCCTGTAGCCATCATACCAGCCAGATATCATAAATATGGGAGTCTTTAAAGCACTATAATCGCTGTTAAGGGAGCTTTTGTTCCAAAATTCCCCATCTCTTTGTTTCCTTTTATATTTTAATAGCCAAGGTTCAGTATCAAATTTATTCTCAAAATAACTTCCGTTGATTTTATAATCAGGAGCCCCGGGAATAATGTTTTTAATATCCCTACCTATCTCATAGGCATCAACATGCATCATCCCATCCATAAAATGAACATCGTCCTCGTAAATATCATCAGTCGCCATCATAGCCAAAATTGCCTTTAAGGCCGGAGGTTGACGTAATGCTAGATGAATGGAATTGAATCCTCCCCATGAAATTCCGAACATGCCGACAGGGCCTTTGGAAAACTCTTGTTTTGACAACCAATCTATTACCTCCTCACCATCATCCTTT
Organism: Maribacter sp.; assembly: GCA_023141835.1. GTDB lineage: Bacteria > Bacteroidota > Bacteroidia > Flavobacteriales > Flavobacteriaceae > Maribacter_A. The sequence goes on from JAGLKG010000520.1 coordinate 2,745, forward strand.
TCCTGTTCAGAATATTCATATTCGATTAATTTGCCCTCACTCCTTCCCGTTCCCCTTATGTCGACCCGCGCTACAACATAGCCTCTTTGAACAAAATAGGAAAATACAGGGTACCGCAATTTTCTATGTTCATCTTTTCTATATGGAAGATATTCAAGCAATACTGGGAATTTTTGTCCTGAATCTAAGGTCTTGGGCATATATAAATCAACAGCCAGTTGTACTCCATCAGACATTGTAATCCAAGCTTCTTTTATTTCAATGTCATAAAGTTGGTTGCCTTCCCTTTCACATCCCAATAAAAAAAGAATAGAAAGGATAGCGAAGATTAAGGTTTTATACATGATATTTACTTAAATATTTGTTGCCCTTTTACAGTGGTAAACGTTGAACTAAATATAAAAACATTAGTCTATTTAAATTAGGAAACTAAATTTAATTCTAAAAAGCTCTCAAGTAGATGCCAAAAGTTAAAAAACATAAAGCCTCCTTACTCTGTGATCATAAATCCATTTTGGGCGAGGGGCCAGTGTGGGATCAAAACAAAGGACTACTTTTCTGGGTTGATATCGAAGGATGCAAGTTGTATGGCCATAACCCATCCAGTAAAGAGAATTACACATGGAATTTTGAGGAAATGATCGGAGCGGCAGTTCCAATGGAAGATGGAAACATACTTCTTGCCATGGAATCTGGTTTGGCCACCTTCAACTTTGCAACCCAAAAAACCACCCCCCTTGGTGTTTTGGAAAATGAGAATCCCAAAATGCGAATGAACGACGGTAAGGTAGATCCCTCGGGTAATTTTTGGATTGGTACAATGCACAAGGAGTTTAAACCAAACTCAGGGAATTTATTTCGGATTGACAAGTATTTTAAAACAACATTGCAAATTTCAGGAACAACAATATCGAACGGAATGG
>JAGLKG010000521.1 GCA_023141835.1 Maribacter sp.
TGGTAAAAAACCTTTTATCCAATGCTGGGTTGTTCAGCCAATTGTGGTTATACACAAAGAAAAGATCGGTACCTGGGGTAAGTATCCATCGAAAACGTGTGTTAGTACCCAGAACCTCACTGATATCATCAAACTGAATATTGGACGATAGCGAAATATCAGGGGTAAAATCAAGGCCTATATCCATCTGGAATAAATTGGTATCGAATCCACTATCTTCTGCCATTACTTTGGCATGCGTATATTCGCTACCCAGATTGATGCCTGGTACCGGACGGATAGTCAAACCCAACACCAAACTGGAAATATCCCCGGTCCAAAACCCTCCGGCTTCATAGCCAATGGATCCCGATACTTTTCGGAACGATGCAGTAGACGCCGCCAATTCATAGCCCCAATTTGCATACGATCCGGGAACCACAACTATGGAGCCATCTCTAAGGATGTCAAAATTTTCATCTAAAAATTCAAAGTCCCTGCCCACCTTAAATTCCAGTTGCTCTCCAGATTCGAATGTAATTTCTCCTAAGGTAAATGTCAGGTTTTCGGTAAGCAATTTATTTTCCAATGAGGTGAGATGTTCATAGCGAATACCCCATTCAATTTCTCGTATTAGGTTACTTTTTTCAAACAAAGGGGAATAGCTGATTCCTGGTTGAAATCTTTTAAATCCGTTACGTCTATTAAATCCAACTGCTGGGTCGTAGGCATCCCCAAATACCCTGTACGATGCATAAGCAGACCATGGCTGGTTGGGAAAATTAAAACGTATACCTCGTACCGATCGATCTAGAAGTGAAGTGGAATGGTCTAAAGGGGACGCTGCATTGTGTCCTATAAAAAAAGCGGAAAACTGCAATACCTTATTTTCCATAAATTCGGAAGTACTCAAAGTGAGGTCGGTACCCAGCGTATTTCTATCTTGTATCGGATCCCCTAACAGGACATCGTCTTTAGTGCTTCTTAGAGTATACAAAACACCTATGGAACTCTCTTTCCAAAAATCCCGTCTGTATCTGGCCACTGTAAAACTTTCTGGATTCAGCTCACCTTTTTCCCCAGTACGAACATGTATAAGGGCAATATTATTTTTGCCCATATTACCTACTAGCCTACCACCGTATTTAATGGGAATGGGGACCCCGTTTTCCAGTCCAATTCTGCGACTAAAATAAGGGTCCACACCACTTCGTGGCGCAAATTGGAAAATAGAGGACCCTTCCAAGAAAAAGTCCCTTTTTTCTGGAAAGCGCAGCGGAAAACGTGTAAGGTTTATTTGTCTATCATCTACTTCGGTCTGTGCAAAATCGGTATTATAGGTGAAAGAGGCCTTCAGATTTGAGGTAATATTGTAATTGACATCAAACCCGAGGTCAGCGGATGTGTTATTGACCGATTCATCATTCCCCTCATCATATTCTTTGCTAGACTGGGTAATGGCATAAGGAACAATTTCCAATCCTATTCCTTGCGATGGTTTATGCAGCCCCGTTAGTATTCCGGCATTCTGTGGCCGCAATAACCCTTGATTGCGACGATGGCCGGCCCAAAGCAATTCCTCGTTTTTACGACGTACAGTTCTTTGAAAATTAATTCCCCAGACATCACTTTTGGAATCAAAGTTTATGCTCCTAAAGGGA
>JAGLKG010000522.1 GCA_023141835.1 Maribacter sp.
TCCAGTTATTCTTCATACTGATCACTGTGCAAAAAAATTATTGCCTTGGATTGATGGATTATTAGATGCAAGTGAACAATTTTACAAAGAAAATGGCGTCCCTCTTTATAGTTCTCATATGATAGATTTATCTGAAGAGCCTATTGAAGAAAATATTGAAATTTGTAAAAACTACCTTGAGCGTATGAGCAAAATTGATATGACACTGGAAATTGAATTGGGGATTACAGGTGGAGAAGAAGATGGAGTTGACAATACTGATGTAGATTCATCAAAATTATACACCCAACCTGAAGAAGTTGGTTACGCCTACGAAGAACTTAAAAAAGTAAGTGATCGCTTCACAATTGCTGCTTCATTTGGTAATGTACACGGTGTTTACAAACCGGGAAATGTAAAATTGACACCCAAAATATTAGACAATTCTCAAAAATATATTGAAGAAAAATTTAATACCGAAACAAACCCTGTAGATTTTGTATTCCATGGAGGTTCAGGATCAACTCATGAAGAAATTAGAGAGGCAATTGGTTATGGAGTTATTAAAATGAATATTGATACCGACTTACAATATGCCTTTTTAGCTGGGGTAAGGGATTATGTTCAGGACAAAAAAGACTATCTTCAAGCTCAGATTGGAAATCCAAACGGATCTGACGAACCTAATAAGAAATTCTACGACCCCAGGGTTTGGTTACGCGAAGGTGAGAAAACCTTTATAGAACGTTTGAAAAAAGCGTTTGAAGACCTTAACAACGTTGATACGTTATAATTATTAACCGGATAAGTTGTTCTAATTCAATATGGAAGATATGTCTTTGTGGTTTAAACGAAAAGAAAAGGGGATACAGACCGCTACCCATCAAAAAAAAGACACACCTAAAGGTTTGTGGTACAAATCCCCAACAGGAAAGATTGTAGAATCTGAAGAGTTGGCCAAAAATTTTTATGTAAGTCCAGAAGATGACTACCATGTTCGTATAGGAAGCAAAGAATATTTTGAGATTCTTTTTGACGATAATACGTTTACAGAGTTAGATCAAAAGCTTACATCAAAAGATCCGCTAAAATTTACCGATACCAAGAAATATACAGATCGCCTAAAAGCGGCCCAAAAGAAAACTGGCCTTAAAGATGCAGTCAAAACGGCAATTGGAAAATCTTTAGGACAGGAATTAGTTGTGGCCTGTATGGACTTTAGTTTTATTGGTGGCTCAATGGGTAGTGTTGTTGGTGAAAAAATTGCCAGGGCCATAGACCACGCCATTCAAAATAAAGCTCCTTTTGTAATGATTTCGAAATCGGGAGGAGCACGCATGATGGAGGCAGCTTTATCGCTTATGCAATTAGCCAAAACCTCTGCCAAGCTAGCACAATTGGCCGAAGCCAGTATTCCCTATATTTCGCTTTGTACCGACCCAACCACCGGAGGTACAACGGCGTCTTATGCCATGTTGGGAGACATCAACATTTCTGAACCTGGGGCACTGATAGGCTTTGCCGGCCCTCGTATTGTAAAGGAAGCCACTGGAAAAGAATTGCCCAAAGGTTTTCAGACGGCAGAATTTCTTCAAGAACATGGCTTTTTGGATTTTATAACCCACCGTAGGGATTTAAAGAAGAAAATAAATCTGTATATAGATTTGATTCAGAACAATCCTGTTAGGGAATAAGCATGAGTTAATGTTTGTCGAGCACCGTCGAAAGGTTACAATTACAATCTATCGACCGTGCTCGAACCTACATTCAGAATTTATAGTTATTAAAATGGAAACTTTGGAGGAAATTTTTTATGAAATCTCCTCAAGAATATTTCTTCTGACTCCCCATTCGGATGGATAAGTATACCTTTTGAATCACAAGTACCATCACCAAAATCAAGACTTGCCGTAGCATCATTTCTAGAAATTTCCAAAATACCACTTACAATAAATCTACATGATAGTTCTCTTCTAAGAGGCACAATGGTTTCCTTCATAAAAACATTACCCAATTTCCCGGTATATGTTCCTTTTCCAGAAATTAGAAATACATTATCTCCCCAAAAACCAGAACTATAACCTTCAATCCATTCTCTAGTCCTATTTGCGGTAAAACTGGCAGAAGCACCATCGGGCCAGATACCATTAAAACCTGCTTCAGCATCAGACTGTGGATTTCCGTTTTCATTAGACCTTGTTCTAACAATTGAAGCACTACCTTCAATGGCTACCCCATTAAAAGTAAAATTATCCAATGATAAATTGATTGTCTTCTTAGCCATATCCATATCCTTTGAATAGCTAAGAAAAATAATTCCGCTTAATACATTACCATTAGGCAGTTCACAACCGTCACCAAAATCTATGGTCTTTTCCCTACTTGTACTCGTAACCACAGTAGTTATCGTAACACAATCTGGCAGATAATCAGAAACGTAATTAGATTTCGATGTTACCATAATTTCATCCGTGGCATACACTTCTTCACCAATACTAATAATATCTTCAGAAATTAAATCCGATTCATCACTTATTTTAAGCTCCGCAACGGTAATAGCATCTTCCTCAGACATGTCTTGAGAATCATTTTTGTCACAGGATACCAAAAACATTGTTGTTACCAGCAACAATCCCGTAAAACTAAGTATTCCAAAATTCTTTTTCATAATAATAATTTTTAACTGTTTGTTAGTTTATGACCGTTACCAAACCCAAAGGTTTAATTCTGCATTCATAAAAATGATATATTCAATTGCAATTTTATCTCTATAACAATTCAAAAACAAAATACCCTACTTGCTTAAAAAAGTCTAAATCAGCCTAATTATAAGCTGTTTTCTTTTTGCTCTTTGGAGGCCATTCCAAAGTAAAACATCAACGCAATAAAATAATGCAGAATCATAAAAATAGTAGTATCTTTGCGCCCTGATTGAGGAACAATCGGATACATAAAAATCATTAAACAAATATTGGAATGTATTTAACCAAAGAAATTAAGGCCGACATTTTTAAGAAACACGGCGGAAAAGAAGAGAATACAGGTTCAACCGAAGGGCAGGTTGCTTTGTTCACACATCGCATTAATCACCTTACGGGACACCTAAAAAGAAACCACAAAGATTTTAACACCGAACGTTCATTGGTTCGATTGGTAGGTAAAAGAAGGAGTCTTTTAGATTACTTGAAAAAGAAGGATATTGTAAAATATCGCGAGCTTATCAAGGAACTAGGTATCAGAAAATAAGAAAAAAGGGGAAGTTAGGCTTCCCTTTTTTTATACACTCCTAAGCCCAGGAACCAAAAAAGGGCAAATTCAAAAAGCTGCACACAGTTTTTCATTGGTCATCACACAACAACACAACACAGTCCGACCTGAATGAATGGCGGATAGACCATTGTTTAATAAATCTGATACAATCAGGTTTTAAATCGAATTTATGATTCCAAAAGTATTTAAAGAGGTCATTGACCTTGGTGACGGTAGGGAGATTTCCATCGAAACCGGAAAATTAGCAAAACAGGCACATGGCTCTGTTGTTGTACAATCAGGAAAATGTATGCTATTGTGTACTGTAGTTTCCAATTACGAGCAAAAGGATTTGGATTTTCTTCCACTTACTGTGGATTATCGTGAAAAATTCGCGGCAGCAGGTCGTTATCCAGGTGGTTTCTTTAAGAGAGAAGCAAGACCAAGTGATGGCGAAGTATTGACTATGCGTTTGGTGGATCGCGTATTACGCCCACTTTTCCCAAAAGACTATCACTCCGAGACTCAAGTGATGATTCAGTTGATGTCTCACGATGAAGAGGTTATGCCAGATGCCATGGCCGGTTTGGCAGCATCGGCAGCAATTCAGTTGTCTGATTTTCCATTCGAATGTGCTATTTCCGAGACCAGAGTTGGTCGTGTAAATGGTGAGTTCGTCATCAACCCAACCAGAGCACAGTTAGCAGAATCGGACATTGATATGATGATCGGTGCTTCAGCAGACTCCGTTATGATGGTTGAAGGTGAGATGGATGAGATTTCAGAAGAAGAAATGGCAGATGCGATTAAATTTGCACACGAGGCCATTAAGGTACAATGTGCCGCTCAAATGCGCTTAGCCAAAGCCTTCGGCAAAAAAGAAGTACGTGAGTATCCGGAAGAAAGAACAGATGAAGATCTTGCAACGAAGGTACACGATATGGCATATGATAAAGTATATGCAATCGCAAAAGCGGGTTCAGCAAAGCACGAAAGAAGTACCGCATTTTCGGAAATAAAAGATGAAATAAAGGCTACTTTTTCTGAGGAAGAATTAGAAGATTTTGGCGATATGGTTTCTAAATACTATCGCAAAGCTGAAAAAGCAGCGATTCGAGACCTTACTTTAAATGAAGGTTTACGTTTAGATGGTCGTAAGACTGATGAGATTCGTCCTATCTGGTGTGAGATAGATTATCTTCCCTCTACACACGGTTCTGCAATTTTTACCCGTGGAGAAACTCAGGCATTAGCAACCGTAACATTAGGAACATCTAGAGATGCAAATAAAATAGATATGCCATCCCATGAAGGGGAAGAGAATTTCTATTTGCATTATAACTTCCCTCCTTTTTGTACTGGGGAAGCAAGACCTATCCGTGGAACCTCTCGAAGAGAAGTAGGTCATGGTAACTTAGCACAACGCGCATTGAAAGGAATGGTTCCTGATGATTGCCCATATACTGTTCGTGTTGTTTCTGAGGTTTTAGAATCTAACGGTTCTTCATCTATGGCAACTGTTTGTTCAGGCACAATGGCCTTAATGGATGCTGGTGTTCAATTGAAAAAGCCAGTTTCTGGTATCGCCATGGGATTAATCTCAGATGCTGATTCTGGAAAATATGCTGTGCTTTCCGATATCTTAGGTGATGAAGATCATTTGGGTGATATGGATTTTAAAGTAACTGGTACCGCTGACGGAATTACGGCTTGTCAAATGGATATTAAAGTAAAAGGACTCTCTTACGAAATCTTGGTAAATGCCTTGAAGCAAGCAAGAGATGGTCGTTTGCACATTCTAACTAAATTGACGGATACTATTGCTGCGCCCGCGGCCGATGTGAAACCACATTCACCAAAAATGGTGACGCGTACTATTCCTAACGAATTCATTGGAGCTCTTATAGGCCCAGGTGGAAAAGTGATTCAAGAACTTCAGAAAGAGACGGGTACTACCATTGTCATCAATGAAGACCCTGTAACCGAGGAAGGTATTGTTGAGATATTGGGTACTGATCAAGACGGTATTGATGCTGTATTGGCCAAAATAGATTCAATATTATTTAAACCGCAAGTAGGTAGCGTATATGAAGTGAAGGTCATTAAGATGCTAGATTTCGGTGCTGTTGTTGAATATAACGATGCTCCAGGTAACGAAGTATTGTTACATGTATCTGAATTGGCTTGGGAACGCACAGAAAATGTTAGCGATGTTGTGAACATGGGTGATGTTTTTGATGTGAAGTACTTAGGTACTGACCCAAGAACACGTAAGGAAAAGGTATCTCGCAAAGCGTTGTTACCCAAACCGGAAGGATATAAAGAGAGACCACCAAGGGATAATAACCGAGGAAGGGATAATCGAAGAGATAACAGAGATCGTAAGCCTAGAAGAGACTAAATCTCTTTAAGTTGTTAATACCAAAGCCCCATTCGTTTTTAACGAATGGGGCTTTTTGTTTTTGTACGCAACCTTTTTACAAAGTTGCAGACTACAAAGAAACAATACAGTAAACCCAAAACACGATGAAGAAAATCTTTTCAAGTCAAAATCTTTTTATGATTGGCCTTATACTATTCTGCCATTCCTGTTCGGATGACTTTAGTGATTCCCAAATAGTTGAGGTGGACCTAGGGCAAAAAAACATAGAAACCGCAAGTGACGAAACTTCCTTAAATGGCCCCAAAGGGTTGGTGACTTATCAAATAACAGGTGATTTTTCAGGTAAAATGGATATCACCTTTCTTTCAAGTGATGATTTTATACCACCACAACCTAGTATAGGGTTCAAAACCCCATGGGAGACGAGTTATGATGTTCCCTTAAATAACAATATATTCATAGGAGGCTATGCCAATGGCCTCTACGGTGATGCCGTTGTTGGCGAGAAGGCACTATTAAAAATGTCTTTTAACGACCATCTGATCGAGACAGTTATAAGAAAGGCCGATGAAAACGGAATGATTACCCTGCCATTGGAAACATATGGATTGGAGCAATTTAATCCTGAAGTTAGGGTATCAGAAACTAATATTGGAAAGGAAGTTGTTTACGCCATTGACGGCGATTTTTCAGGAAAAATTATGGTAGTATATCAGGTTGCAGATGGAAGCAGAGAGAATATTGAAGTTACAGACCTACCTTGGAATTACAGCTTCACAACAACGGAGCATTCACTTAAAGCGAGCATCTATGGAATTGGAAGTGAAGGTCAAGAAGGTGAAGAAATTGAATTCAATATTTCGGTAGATGGTTCTATATTTATATCAGAATTGGTTAATACTGACAATAATAATCAAATCGGACTATTTCCAGAACTAATAGTCCCTTTCGATTAAAAAATTCCGCCCAGATAAACTTATACTGATGAGGCCTAAAAAACAAACTTTTTGACCATTGACCAACTTATAAAAAGTTGTATTAAGAAAGACCGAAAGGCACAAGAAGCGCTTTATGATTTGTACAAAAATAAGCTGTTTCCTGTTTGCCTGAAGTATTGTCATTCCCATACCGAAGCCGAGGATCATTTACATGATGCATTTATAGAGATATTCGACAAAATCAAAAACTATAAAGGGAAAGGTTCTTTCGAAGGCTGGATGAAACGCATCACTATCAACAAGGCTATCGATAAATACAAGAAAAACATGGTGTTTAGTTTAGATGCGAAGAAATCCGAAGCGCTATCAACGGATATCACAATCGAGGAGAAAGACCTACCTATTTCTTGGGAAGCCCTGATGGTATTGATTCAAGAATTGCCCAATCAGTATCGAATCATATTCAACCTTTATGAACTAGATGGCTACCGGCATAAAGAAATAGCGTCATTATTGAAGATTTCCGAAAGCACTTCAAAATCAAATCTTCACCGTGCAAAAAGTATTTTGAAGCAAAAGATTTTAAGTCAAAAGAGCATGGGAACCTTAAAAAAAGAGAAAAACCATGGGAAATAGAAAAGACCTGGGAGAATTTTTTAAGGAACGCTTGTCAGGGACAGAAATTAAACCCAATGACAACCTTTGGATTGCCATCGAAAAAACGCTCGATAAAAAGGGAAATAAAAAGAGAGGGTTTTATTGGCTAGCACTGGTGTTTTTAATTGGGGGGATTTCTGTAATTTATTACACGAACAAAAATACCCCAATCGTAAATACAGAGCCGAAAATTAAAGTACTGGCACCTGATGCGAACACACTATTAGAAAACAACAAACAAGGAGAGATTTATTGGGAGGATATTAAACCTTCGCCCCAAAAAAAAAGCTCCCTAAATCAAAAAGAGCAAAAAGCCAAAATTACGGATACATCGAATTTTTTCAATTCCAAAAAAAGCCAACATTTGACAAAAGATACAGAAGAAAC
>JAGLKG010000523.1 GCA_023141835.1 Maribacter sp.
TTTTTGAGATTTTTCTAACCGGTTTATCCGGGCCCTTTTCATCCATGTCCCAATAGATGCGGTGGAACCCTGCTTTTTCGGGCGTTTTCTTTTTTAAAGTCCTGATAAGTCTCTCCCCATCGTAGAATTGAAACATAATGGAGTCCTTTTTCTGTACCCCGTTCAGTTTTTCTTTTTCATCACTTTTTTCGGATTCCTTTTCGTCCTTCCCTGCTTTTTTATCAGTGGTCTTTTTTTTCCCTTCCCTCAGGTAATACGTGATCATTGCACCAGCCTTCCTATTCTCGGCATTGTATAGGGCATCTCCTCCAAATCGGCTTCCAGTGGGTTGTTGATAGGCAGCCTGGTAGGCCGTGGGTGGGGCGAAAATTTCAATGTCTTTTTGAAGGAATGCATTATCCGTTGCCAATGCCCGTAGAGGCCGGATGTCGTCCAACACCCATGCTGACCGGCCAAAGGTGCCAATGACCAAATCATGTTCTCTAGCCTGAATTACCAAATCTTTGGTTGAGACCGTTGGAAAACCTTCCTTCCATTTTTGCCATTTTTCCCCAGCATTAAATGAAATATAAAGTCCGTCGTCGGTTCCCAAAAACATTAGATCGGGATTTTTTATGTCTTCTACAATGGAAAGCGTATAGCTTTTTACATCATTGCCTTCAACAATGCGTTCCCAAGTTTTTCCATAGTTTTTGGTCCGATATGCGTAGGGGGTGTAATTGAATCTACGATAATCATTGGCAATCAAAAGTGCCTCACCCTTATTCTTGGTAGATGCTTTAATCTGGGCAATCCAACTTCCAGTAGGCAGTCCCTTTATGTTTTTGGTTACCTCAATCCAAGTGGCTCCTCCGTTTTGAGTGTAGTGTACGCGTCCATCATCTGAACCAACCCATAACATATCTTTTTCGATAGTAGAAGGTTCGATTACTAAAATGGTGCAATGGTTTTCAGCCCCTGTGGCATCCATCGTCAGTCCACCACTTTCCCCTTGCTTTTGTTTTTCAGGATTGTTGGTGGTTAAGTCCGGAGAGATTACTTCCCAGGTCAAACCTTCATTGGTGCTCTTGTGAACAAACTGACTTCCAAAATAAACGGTACTCTTGTCATACGGGTCCCGACCTATACCTGCATTCCAATTAAAACGGAGCTTGGTCTTTGCATCTGGTGGGGTAGGGCGAACGGTATAATTATTACCTGTTGTCCAATCGTATCTGGATACATAACCTTGTTGGCTCATAGCATAGCCGTACCGCGAATCATCCAAGTCGGGTACCACATCAAAGCCGTCGCCAAAGGCCAATTCTTGCCAGTAACTGTTTCTAATTCCTTGGGCTCTCCAAACGTAAGCTGGCCCTCTCCAAGAACCATTGTCTTGCATTCCCCCATAGACGTTATAGGGATAGTCATTGTCCGTATTTATGTGATAGAATTGTGCTACGGGCAAATTGCCAATAAATCGCCATGTTTTGCCTCCATCTTTTGTGATATTAAGGCCGCCATCATTGCCATTCACCATGAAATTGCCATTGTCAGGATGAATCCACCAAGCATGATGGT
>JAGLKG010000524.1 GCA_023141835.1 Maribacter sp.
TTTCGTTGGGGGGCTTTCAAAAGATAAAAAATACCTCACCCTAATTAAACCAATCAACACCAACGATGCTGATTTGTTCCTATTGAACATGGAAGTCAAATCTATTGTAAAGATCAATGATAACCAAAGTGCCAACAGTCCGGAGGATTATTCGCCCGATGGCACCTCGCTCTATTATACGACTGATGATGGAAGTGAATTTGCTCATTTGATGAAATATGAGATCGCGACTAAAACAAAAAAAAAGGTAATGACCAGAAGTTGGGATATTGCAGGGTCTTATTTTACCGAAAATGGTACTTATCAAGTAACATATATCAACCAAGACGCAAAAAACGTTATTGAAGTAATGAATGTGGCAACGGGTAAAAATATCGATTTACCGGCCTTTGATAATATGGATATTACGAACGTTGGCTTTTCTAGAGATGAAAAATCAATGCGGTTTTACGCGGGGGGATCTCATACCCCATCAAACCTCTATGTATATGATTTAGAAACAAAAAAACAGACCAAACTGACGGATGTGCTGAACGATGAAATCCAGGCGCAGGATTTGGTCAACGCCGAGGTAATCCGATTCAAGTCTTTTGATGGATTGGAAATTCCTGCTATTTACTATAGACCGCATCAAGCTTCCCCAGATTCAAAAGTACCAGCGCTGGTTTGGGTACATGGTGGTCCTGGCGGCCAGTCACGGCAGAATTTCAGCTCACTTATTCAATATATGGTCAATCATGGTTATGCCGTTCTAGCAGTAAATAATAGGGGAAGCAGTGGTTATGGAAAAACCTTTTTTCAAATGGATGATTTGAACCATGGTGATAAGGATTTGAAAGATTGTGTAGAGGGCAAAAATTGGTTAGCGCAACAATCAGAAATCGACGGAGAAAAAATCGGAATCATTGGGGGGTCATATGGTGGTTATATGACCATGGCTGCATTGACCTATACCCCAGAGGAATTTAGCGTGGGCGTAAACCTATTTGGGGTTACCAATTGGATTCGTACGTTACGTAGCATTCCACCCTGGTGGGAAGCCCAAAAAGAAGCACTTTATTTGGAACTTGGCGACCCAAACAGTGCCGATTCGGTGCGTTTGAGGAAAATATCACCCTTGTTCCACACAGATAAGGTAACCAAACCATTAATCGTTCTACAGGGTTCTCAAGACCCCAGGGTTTTGCAAGTTGAATCTGATGAAATTGTGGCCGGAGTTCGAAAAAATGGTGTTCCTGTTGAATACGTGCTATTTGAGGACGAAGGGCACGGATTTGTCAAAAAAGAAAACCAGATCAAGGCTTATAGCAAAATATTGGAGTTCTTGGATGTGCATTTAAGAAAAGACAAAGGCACCCCAATTAATGATGGCGAATAACTGAAATTAGAGGACAATTCTTAGCATTTGTTAAACACCTTCCGAAACCTTCCAATACGGAAACTACATTTGGAAAGTTTTTTGTTGCTTTAGTGTTTTTTATTCACCGAAGTGATTTAAGAGGGAAATCCATGTTAATTAAAACAAAGGTTGGTATAGCAATACCTTTTCCGACTAATTGTAAAGATTAAATCAAGAAAGGTATGAATCTGCAAAAAGTAGTTTTCAAGAATGACGAGGGCCAATCTCAAAAAACCATTTTTCATCCATAAATTATGATAAGTTGCGTTTGGGAATCATTTTTAATACTGATTTAAAAGCAATGTTGTCCGGTAAAAAATCATTGGGTTGCCACAAGCTCTGTTATAATAGGAAATCTTGCGTTTTTCTATAACTGGCCCCTTGATTTTTCCAAAACTGGCACTCAATGGTCCGGTTCTAAGATTTATATTTGACACATAATGATCTTCAATTAGTTACAGACAAGTCTTTCGTCTTATATCTTGCAGCGAAGCGGTCTTTAGTCTTTAACCGGACATTAATGATTTAAGAGGGATATCTATGTTAAAATAGACCGTGGTTAGTATTTGAGTACATTTTCGACCTAATGTTAACTTTAAACCAATCTAGGAATGAATTTGCAAAAAATAATATTCAAGAACAATGAGGGACAATCTTTGGTAGGAAGATTAGAGCTTCCTGCCGATCAACACCCCCATAACTTTGTACTGTTTGCACATTGTTTTACATGCAATAAAAACTTGTCGGCCATAAAGAACATTAGTAAGGCACTTACCTCAAACGGATTCGGTGTTTTACGCTTTGACTTTACCGGTCTCGGGGAAAGTGAAGGTGATT
>JAGLKG010000525.1 GCA_023141835.1 Maribacter sp.
TTGGCAGGTAATGTTCCGTGATCAAGACAAAAATCGTTCTGCTTGGAGTACTATCTCCAATTTTGAATTAGGACTTTTGAAAAACGAAGATTGGCAAGCCAAATACATCGGCCTGCCCTTTGAAGCAAAAAGAGACATCTCAGTTGAAGGATATCCCATAATACGTCCCCAGTATCTTAGAAGGGATTTCAACCTGTCTGACGGAATAGAACAGGCTCGCTTATATATTACCTCCAAAGGTGTATTTGAAGCCCAGATAAATGGGAAGAAAGTAGGGCGAGGTGTGATGACGCCAGGTTGGACCCCTTATAAAAAACGTCTGGAGACTTTGACCTATGATGTTAAGGACCACATGACCACAGGACAAAATACAATAGGGGTACTATTAGGTGAAGGATGGTATTCCGGCCGCATAGGTTTCAACCGAAATTACTCAGAAGTAAAACCAATGCCCAAGGTAATTTGTCAATTGGAAATAACCTATACAAATGGAAAGAAAGAAACCATATATTCTGATACCAACTGGAAGGGAACCAAAGAAGGCCCCATTCGTTTTTCTGGTATTTACGATGGGGAAGTTTATGATGCCAATTATGAAATTATCGGATGGAGTCGTCGCAATTTTGATACCAGTAACTGGAAATCCGTAGAGACTAATGAAATAGATCCTGACATTAAACTTCTTCCCAAACGCCATGCCGCAGTAACCAACAAAGCAGTATTGCCGGTTTTAAAGATAACAGAGCCAGAACCTGGACGAATCATATTCGACCTTGGTCAAAATATGGTGGGTATTCCCCAATTAAAGATTCCGGTTATAAAAAATCAAAAAGTTACCATTCGTTTTGCCGAGATGTTGCAACAGGATGGTTCAATGTACACTGCCAATTATCGTTCTGCCAAGTCTACCGATTATTATATTCCCAAAACAGATGGTGAGATTAATTGGCAACCTAAATTAACCTTTCACGGTTTTAGATATGTAGAATTAAGCGGTTTTGATGCAACCGTTACACCTGACAACAATTGGGTGAGCGGAATTGTACAATATTCAGATTTTGAGCAGACCGGACATTTTAGTTCTTCCCACGAAAAATTAAATCAATTACAATCAAATATAAACTGGGGTTTAAAAGGTAATTTCTTTGATATCCCTACAGATTGCCCACAACGCGATGAGCGACTTGGCTGGACGGGAGATGCCCAGGTTTTTACACCGACATCAATTTTCAATGCCGATGTGTATGCCTTTTGGGCAAGTTGGCTACAAAGTGTTCGTGAAGAGCAGGGGAAAGATGGAAGCATCCCATTTGTGGTTCCCAATATATTAGGCCCCTATTCCAGCTCGGGATGGGCAGATGCTGCCACCGTTATTCCTTGGGAAATATATTTTAGGACCGGAGATAAAAAAATATTGGAAGAGAATTATGAGATGATGAAGGGACTCGTGCACTATTATAAGTCAAATGCAAAAAACCACATTGCCGCAGTCAATACCTTTGGTGACTGGTTACAGCCTTATCCATTAAATAACGAAAAAAAAGGGGATACTCCCAAAGATTTAATAGGTACGGCTTACTATGCCCGCTCCGTTGACTTAACCTTAAAAGCTGCAGAGGTACTCGGACATGAACAAGACGCTATAGAATTAAAATCTTTGCGAGATGCTGTTCGTACTTCCTTTGAAAGTACATTTTTAGATTCAAACGGGAAATTAACCACCGAAAATGAAACACAAACAGGGTACTTGATGGCTTTGGGTTTTGATCTCGTATCCGAAAAAATGGCTGAAAAAGTGCTGCCTCGACTTATAGGAACTATTGAAGCAGCCAACAACCATTTACGTACAGGATTTTTGGGCACACCACTCCTTGCCACAGTACTTGACAAGTATGACCATTCAGATTTGATGTATACCATACTGTTTAAAGAAACCTATCCATCATGGTTCTACTCCATAAACCAAGGAGCTACAACTATGTGGGAGCGATGGAATAGTTATAGTCATGCAGATGGATTTGGTGATGTAGAAATGAACTCATTTAACCATTATGCTTATGGTGCCATTGGCCAATGGATGTACGAACGCATCGCAGGTATAAGTCCGCTAGAACCAGGTTATAAGAAAATCCGAATAGCTCCTGTTCCGGGAGGTCCGTTGAAATTTGCAGAGGCGTCATATCATTCAATGTATGGGGAAATTTCATCTGGATGGAAAAAAATGGACAATGGCTTAGAACTCAATGTCACCATCCCCCCTAACACCACAGCCCAAATAGAGATTCCTTTGGAAGACGGCATGACTTTAACATTGGATGGGAGGGGAATTAGCGATCGACCGGATATAAAGCTT
>JAGLKG010000526.1 GCA_023141835.1 Maribacter sp.
TCGGATGTAATTAATAGATTACGCAATCCCAAGGCCTCGTGCCAACCAGGGTTAAATTGGCTTGCCCCTTTTGCTTTCACGGTTTTATATGCTTCCTTGATTTTTTCCAAGGTACCGATACCCTTTTCCAACTCCTTTTCGGTTCTGATGATACCTACATTGGCTTGCATATTATGTTCCAATTCTTCGTGTAAAAGATAAGGATTTGCTCCGGATTCACGATTTAAAATTGCCGTGGCATTTCGAATTATTCGGGTCACTTGATCCTTGTCAATTTCCGAATGTGTAGCCAATATCTTGGCGTATTCGGCAGCATTTTTGCCAGATAAATAACCAAAAACGAGAAGATCCGATAAAGAATTCCCGCCTAGACGATTTGCCCCATGCATCCCCGCTGCACACTCCCCACAGGCAAACAAACCCGGGACTGAACTCATGGTCGTGTTGGCATCAACCCGTATTCCACCCATAAAATAATGGCATGTAGGACCAACTTCCATGGGTTCTTTGGTAATGTCCAATTCTGCCAAAACTTTAAACTGGTGGAACATGGAGGGTAATTTCTTCTTGATGTCCTCTGCAGATCGTTGCGTGGCAATATTAAGATACGCGCCCCCATGTTTAGAACCCCTTCCTGCCTTCACTTCTTCATTAATGGCCCGCGCAACGACATCACGTGTAAGCAGCTCTGGTGGGCGTCTGGCATTAGGGTCTCCTTTAAGCCAACGAGCGGCCTCTTCCTCGGTATCGGCGGTTTCAGAACGAAATCGTTCGGGAATATAATTGAACATAAATCGCGTTCCTTCATCGTTTAAGAGAATTCCACCTTCTCCCCTTACGCTCTCCGTGACTAAAAGACCCTTCACCGAGAGGGGCCAAACCATCCCCGTGGGATGAAACTGATTGAATTCCAAATCCATAAGTTCTGCTCCTGCTTCGTACGCCATGGCGTAACCATCACCAGTGTATTCCCAAGAATTCGATGTTACGTCCCATGCCTTGCCACCACCTCCGGTCGCAAATATGATGGACTTGGCCTTAAAAATGATAAAGGTTCCAGTCTCTCGCCACATGCAGACTATTCCGCATACTTCGCCACTTTTATTTGTAAGTAAATCCAAGGCAGTACATTCCATATACGCTTGGATCCCTTGATGGATACCGTAATCTTGTAAAGTGCGAATCATTTCCAATCCGGTTCGGTCCCCTACATGTGCCAATCTTGGATATCTGTGACCGCCAAAATTCCGTTGGTTGATCAATCCGTTCTTGGTCCGGTCAAAAACAGCTCCCCACTCTTCCAAAAGTCGGACACGCTCCGGAGCAAGCTTTGCATGGAGTTCGACCATACGCCATACATTCAGAAATTTTCCTCCTCGCATGGTATCCCGAAAATGGATCTTCCAATGGTCGCGCGCATCCACATTGCCCAATGCCGCCGCCATGCCGCCTTCGGCCATCACCGTATGTGCCTTGCCCAATAAAGATTTCATCACAATACCCGTGCTCATTCCTAAGGAAGAAGCTTCAATAGCGGCACTGAGCCCGGCCCCACCAGCACCGACAATAAGCACATCATGCTCAATGGTTTTTATTTCTGAAATATCTAACATACGCGTTCGTTTGTTTTACCTACACCCAAGTGTTTAGGTCGGTGATATATCCCATAGAAACCATGCGGATATAGAAATCGGCCACAACTATCCAAATTAAACTGAGCCAGGCAAATAGTTCATGGCGTTGGTTGAGCCAGCCGACAATTTTTCCATTTTTATGTGCTATTTTCCCGTTCATACTGCAGGAGTAACAATCCCTACTTCCGCTTACAAGATGTCGTATGGAATGACAACCGAAGGTATAGCAGGTCAGCAAAATGGGATTTCCCAATAACAGAATGCTTCCAACTCCCAAACCTAGTTCCCCTGCCCTAAAAAACGATAGGTAGGCATCATAAAAGAAGACGATTATATACATCAGCGCAAAGTACATGGTAATGCGATGTATGTTCTGTACGAGCATGAGTCCTGTTTCTCCTTTATAACCCGATTTCCGCTTCCGGGGCAAGGCACCCACGGCACAGGCTGGTGGAGTTCCGGTGAAGGCCCTATAATATGCTTTTCTATAATAATAGCAAGTGAATCTAAAGATACCCGGAACGGCCAATATCAGCAGTGATGGAGAAGGTGGAAGCCAGCTGGGCCACCCCTCGGGCCATGAACCAAAAATGGCATGTGCCATGGGTGCGGCACCCTCGACACCTTCTTTAATGAATAGTAAGGGAGAATAAAAAGGAGCTAGATATCCCCCGAATCCTTCTTGCCCCGCGCTGTACCAATAAAAATCGGCCTGCCAGGCAGACCAAAATCCGTAAACCAAAAAACTGGTAAGCCCGAAAAGAACAAGCGCAGGATATAGCCACCATCTATCTTTACGTAAGGTTTTTGCAAAACCTTTGGAGCGGATGGCAATAGCGGCGTTTGAAGACATACGGTGGGTTGGTTTACAATTTGCTCAAGCGTACGGAATTAAATTTATACAATGTAGTGAAAAACTTAATTTTATGCTTAGTTTTTTAAATGAAACTAAGACAAATTTTATATGCATTCCCTTGAATATTACATTATTAAGTTGAATCAAAACATTCATTAATGAGTTGGTTTCCAATTTTCAACACGGTTTCGGCTGCATTTTTACGAATAAAAAAGTACAATCGAATCCAGCACCTGATCAAGTGATTTTATATGATATCAAATGGATATCGTAAAAATTCAAGAGCCTGTAAGCCATTGATTTACAGACCTTTTTTGGTTTAAGTAAGAACTCTATGTGACCTCGACAGGAATATCCTTGATATTCCTGAGAGCTCCGCTTTGAAAATCAACAAAAGAAAGCTTTAGCTCGTAAAAAATAAAAGCAAGCTATGTTTTTTAGCTTGCTTCGTTTTCAACCTTTTGCTGACTTATTCGTGACCTCGAGAGGATTCAAACCTGTGACTATAATCCTTGTGTTTATAGGGTCTATGCTCAACTCTATAATCTATGTTTTGCTGCGACAATTTTTTTGTAGCACCCATTTTTTTTGTAACATAACGCCATTTTTGATTTTCTACTAATTGCAAAAAATGTAAAGTTTAAATTAAATACTCATAGGTACTTCCATTAAAAGTACATGAGCGTTTTCTGTTGCTTTTACGGATATTGTTTCGGTTTCCCAAACGCCCATTCCATCTCGTTTAGATAGCGATTCTCCATTTTGATTATGTATATTGCAATAGCCATTTTTTTCCAATAATAGATGAACAACACAATTCATGTAATGCGTTTATGCATCTTTTTCCTGGTAGCTCTGTGTGGGTGTAACAGCCTATCTCCTACCAATGAGGCCAACACACAGCGGAAAAAAAATGTTATTATTTTATTTACAGATGACATGGGCTATGGTGATATTTCAATTTATGGCGCCAAGGAACATAGTACGCCCAACATAGATCAGCTTGCTAAAGAAGGTGTAAAACTTACAGATTTTTATGTGCCGGTTCCATATTGTGCTCCTTCCCGAGCGACATTACTAACGGGACGATTTCCCCTAAGGCATGGGCTTATAAAAAACCCATCTCCCGATAATGGAATAGATAGCATTGGCATTTCAAGCGGTGAACTAACTCTTGGCGAAGTTTTGCAAGGGGAAGGGTATAAAACCAAATTAGTAGGAAAGTGGCATTTGGGTCATGTAAATCAATATTTCCCAACCAAGCATGGATTCGATGAATACTATGGCATATTGTATTCGAATGACATGCGGCCTGTGCAAATCATTGAAAACATGGATACGATAGCGTATCCGGTAGATCAAAGTTTGCTTACACAAAAATATACGACAAAGGCGCTGGATTTCATTCGACAAAATAAGGATGATCAATTCTTTCTTCATTTATGTCATGCAATGCCTCACAAACCACTGGCAGCCTCTAAAGACTTTTATACGCCCGAAACCCCTGATAATCTATACGATGATGTGATCAGGGAACTCGATTGGTCGGTAGGAGAGATTATGGATGAGTTGAAGACATTAAACCTCCTGGATAATACGATTGTTATTTTCCTATCTGACAATGGCCCTTCTTGGGGCGGAAGTAGTGGTGGATTGAAAGGAATGAAAGCAAGAAATTGGGAGGGAGGAACGCGTGTACCTTTTGTAATAAGAAGTAGTGATTTACCTAATGGAAAGACTATAACTACGCCTTGTTGGTCGCCGGATATTTTCCCAACAATTCTGAGTATGCTCAATATAGAGATGCCAGGAAATAGGATTTTGGATGGTGAAAATATTCGGGAAATATTAATGGGAAATGAATTCAACCATCAACCTATCTTTACTATGCGTGGTAATCAGGTCATGGCGGTAAGAAATGGTGATTGGAAACTATTTCTTCAAAAACCAAAATACTATAAAGGAGAGGATAAAAAATATAGGATAGGATGGGAGGCAAGAAAGCCAGACGGCACCACCATCATAGCACCTCCTGAACAACCGACACCAGATTTATATCCAGGAATAAAGCCCCTGGATTTTGAGACTTTTCCGTTGCTTTTCAATATCAGGGAAGATCCATCGGAAATGACAAATTTGGCAGACAAACACCCTGAGAAAGTAAAAGAACTCCAGACAGTCTATAGTGATTTTTTAAGGTCTTTGCTCAAGGAGGAAAAAATCTAAGAGTTTACAAATGAATAGCTGTGTATAAATAATTAGCCTCGTATTTTGATTGAAAGAAAATCTGAATGAATTTAAAAGAAGAAAGGAAAACGAAAATTGGAGTGCGTGTAATTATATCTCTAAGTATGATATTAATCTTTTGTGCTTTCGGGTCCGATGAGGAATACGAATCCACTAAAAAAAACAAACCCAATATTGTGATCATAGTTTCGGATGATCAGGGCTATGGGGATTCGAGTTTTCAGGACCAACATCCCGATGAAATTTCCACACCTGCCATCGATCAACTGGCTGCTTCAGGAATGGTATTTACCAATGGGTACGCCAGTGGCTATGTATGTGCCCCCACCCGTGCAGGATTGCTTACTGGTAGGTATCAGCAGCGGTTTGGGTTTTATAGAGCTTCTGATTCCAGACAGGGGTTGCCCATCAATGAAAAAACCATTGCACAATACCTTAAGGAAGAAGGCTATACCACTGGAATATTTGGTAAATGGCATTTAGGGCTGGAATATGATTATCGACCATTACAAAGAGGCTTTGACCAGTTTTATGGATTTCTTGGACATGGTGCCCATAGTTATTTTGATCTGAGTTGCAGTACTGAGGATAAGCATGGTTGTATTTATAGAAATAATGAGATTATTAATGATGAAGGCTACTTAACTGATGTTCTTGCCGAAGAATCGGTAAATTTTATTGATAAGCAAGCCAAAAGTGCAGCCCCTTTCTTTTTATATCTGCCCTTCAATGCCGTTCATTGGCCACTTCACGCTCCCGATGCTGATATAGCAAGGTTTAATACAGGTGACAAGGATAGGGACATCATGCTTGGAATGCTCTATAGAATGGATATAGCCATAGCCAAGGTTGTAGACAAACTTAAGGAAACAGGTCAGTATGAAAATACATTACTGTTTTATTTTTCCGACAATGGAGGAGCCGCGAAAATTAATGCAAACAATGCACCATTGAGAGATTTCAAACAAAGCACCTATGAAGGTGGTATCAGGGTTCCATTTATCATCAGCTGGCCAAAAACCATAAGCCCAGGTAAAAGTGATGAACCCGTGATATCATTGGATATTTTACCCACAATTCTTGATGTTATCGGCAAAGAACTTCCAAAAGACCGGTTATTTGACGGAAGATCCATTGTGTCTGTCATTAATAGAACCCTGAATGAACCCCTTCATGATCAGTTGGTTTGGGATGGAGATGAAGATAAATGGGCGATCAGACAGGGAGATTTTAAGTTGGTCAAAAACAAGCAAGGGGATATTGAACTGTACAACCTGAAAAATGATATCGGTGAGTCAAATAATATCATTTCTTCGAATGCCTCTATAGCAGAAAAACTACATGCTGACTATGATAAATGGCGCAGTGAAATGGGAACTCCGATGGGTTCTAAGTAGAATAAAAAGGAAGAGAATAAAAATAAATTTCATGAATGATAAAGGTCTTGTGATGACCGGCTATCATGGTTGGTTTATTTGTGAGGGTGATGGTGTCAACAGGGGCTGAACAGTTTCATCCTGCCCTACGGCACCTACAAGGGCGGTCCCGATAGCAATCGGGAACCACATTTTATAGCAAGTGGCCGGGCCTATTATAGCTTTTGATCATACAGATGCCGGTGACGACCCGTTTTCAGGGCTGATCACACATAGGATGCGGAGCAAGTTATACCAAAACAAAAAAGGTGGTTTAAGTAAAAAAATAAAAATATTAACTTTGAAGGACTGGGCTATTGCTTTTCATAGGACACCTTGTTGTGCTTTCGTTATTTTTTTA